>NZ_SDLI01000009.1 GCF_004123195.1 Ammoniphilus sp. CFH 90114 | reverse complement strand
GGTAGTCGGTTTCGTTCATTTTAACTATTTTGTTCCTAAACGACTTTTAACGCTTGTTATGGAGCAAATAACGAACTCCATGTCCTATAACCAGTCTCTTGCAGCCTTTTTAGGAGAAATAACGCATCGTATGTCCGCTCAATCGAACGGAACCGGGGTCATATTACATTGACATGCATTCCCTAAAATTTTCAAGGAAAGGAGGAATCCTCCGTTTTATTGTCGAAAGAAAAAGAACAGAAAAGAAAGAGAGGCGAACGATCATGAAGAAGTGCTTGTTTTTTGTTTTGCCCCTTGCTCTTTCCCTGGTGCTCTCAGCCTGTGGGAATGACGATACGGCGTCGAAGACCGAACCGGAACCACCGCAAGTAGAGCAACCGCAGCAACCGGAACAGACAGAGCCTGCTGCCGAACCGGAGGAGCAGAAGGAGACCTTTAAATACACAACCCCTTTAACTGGGATGGGTACGAATGATGAACTCCCTAAGCGTGTTATCATGGTTATGGTTAATAATGACCCGAAGGCACGACCGCAATCCGGTCTAGATAAAGCTGACATTGTTTATGAAGTACTGGCTGAAGGCTCAATCACTCGTTTTGTTGGGATTTATCACAGTGATAAGCCTAAGGTCATCGGTCCTGTTCGCAGTATAAGGTCTTATTATATTGATATCGGAAGTGGATTCGATGCGATCATGGTTCATGCCGGAGGAAGCCCGGCGGCATTGGCGACCCTAGGAACTAAGGGGATGGCTAGTTTTAATGAGATCGGAAGAGCAGGTCCTTACTTTTGGCGTGAAAGCTTTAGGAAGGCCCCACATAATCTGTACACCGATCTAGACAAGATCTGGGATGGTTCACAGAAGCTAGGGTTTCGTATGGAAGCAGAGGTCCCGCAGTTAACTTTCAAGGATCCGGAGGAAGAAGCTAAGGGGACGGAAGCGAAGAATGTGGAGATCAGCTATACTAGCCAGTATGTAGTCGGCTACGAGTATGATAGCGAACAGAAGCTTTACAAGAGAATTACATCTGGTCAGGCTCATAAGGATCTAACAACAGATGAACAGTTAACTGCTGTGAACGTAATGGTTCTTGCTACGCCACATAAGATTCTTGACCAGGCAGGGAGACGAGATGTAAACGTCTTTGGTCCAGGGAAGGGATACTTATTCCAGCAAGGGAAGGCTCAAGAGATCACTTGGGAGCGTAAGGGCGGTCTGATCCGGGCCTATATCGATGGTAAGGAGGTCCAGATGTACCCAGGAAATACATGGGTTAACATTATTCCTTCTGTACCGTCTTTAAGTGAGGCTGTGAAGTTTCAATAGACCGAGTGTTTAGGCTCGGTTTTTTTTATTAATTTTTGTGGATTATTCTAGTAAAAAAGTTTATTATTCAATTAGCATTCTAGTAAATAGCCGAATTCCTCTAGCTGAAAGCGATTACTTATTGCAAAAAACTACATTATGAAATAATATAATATTATAGGGGCTTTAACTCGTAAAAATTTTAAAGTGGCAAATCACTGCAGTATTCCATAAGCATGAGAGGTGAATTATTAATGCAGTTAGATAAACTTAAAGGCAAGGAATTAGATCAGCTTTTCCATGCTATACTGTCGTTAAAGAATATTGAAGAGTGCTATACCTTCTTTGATGATCTATGTACTATTAATGAAATGAAATCTATGGCTCAAAGACTAGAAGTGGCCCGCATGCTTTCAGAGGGATTTACTTATAACCAGATAGAAGATGAAACCGGTGCCAGTACGGCAACAATCTCCAGAGTGAAGCGTTGTTTGAATTACGGTAATGACGGCTATCAGCTTGCTCTAGATAGAGTTCAACAAATTGGAAAATAAGGAATATAATAAGAAGAGGGCATTCCGCTTATGGAGGCCCTTTTTCTTTTGTTCCTGCCTCTAGAATTCGGTATAATAAACCCAGTTAATGAGGAGGGTACCGCAATGATCAATATGAAAGAGTGGCGGCACGTGTTCAAGCTAGATCCAGAAAAAGAAATATCTGATGAAAATCTAGAAAAAATATGTGAATCGGGTACGGATGCGATTATTGTTGGCGGAACGCAAGGCGTTTCATATGACAATACAATCGATCTGTTAGCAAGGGTAAGGCGTTACCTTATTCCTTGTATTTTGGAAGTATCCAATGTGGAAGCGGTCGTTCCAGGGTTTGATTATTATCTTCTTCCCTTGGTTCTTAATGCGGATAAGAAAGAGTGGATCTTTGGGAAGCATATAGAAGGCCTGATGGAGTATGGAGCATTAGTGAAATGGTCAGAAGTGGCTGTTGAGGGGTATATTATATTAAATCCACAGGCGGAAGCTGCTCGACTGACAGGAGCCATTACAGACCTTGATAAAGATGAAATTAAGGCATATGCCCGTTTAGCCGATCAAATGTTAAAATTGCCTGTCTTATATCTAGAGTACAGTGGAGCATATGGAGACCCTGAAGTAGTAAAAGAAGTAAAATCTGTTACTCATGACGCACAGTTATTTTATGGTGGGGGAATAAGGACATTAGAACAGGCTAAAGAAATGGCAGACTGGGCAGACACTGTCGTGATAGGTAACATCCTATATGAAGATATAAAACTGGCGTTACAAACTGTTGCATCAGTGAAAGACGTGATAAAATAGAAACGAGTGTTCTTGTTTTAAGTGATAGAGGAAGGATTGAAGAACAGATGAGTATATTTTCGGGAGAGCAGGATGTTTTGAAGGGCCTCAATCCTGAGCAACGCAAAGCGGTAGAGACAACCGAAGGGCCTCTACTCATTGTTGCTGGTGCAGGAAGTGGTAAAACAAGAGTGTTAACCCAGAGAATTGGATATTTATTAAGACAGAAGCGTGTGGCGCCTTGGAGCATCTTGGCGATCACCTTTACGAATAAAGCGGCCCGCGAGATGAGAGAGAGAATAACTGGCATAGCCGGACCAGTTGCAGAGGATATCTGGATTTCTACATTCCACTCCATGTGTGTGCGAATTTTACGCAGAGATATTGATCGGTTAGGCTATAACCGCAACTTTACGATTCTAGACTCGGGTGATCAGTTATCTGTGATAAAGCAATGTCAAAAGGAGCTGAACATTGACCCGAAGAAGTTCGATCCTCGAGCGATTCTTTCCGCCATTAGTTCAGCGAAGAATGAGCTGAAAGGCCCTAAAGAATACGGTAACCTGATTGGAGATCTGTTCCAAGATGTTGCTCATAGGGTCTATGAGCTCTACCAAAAGAAGCTAAAGAGCAATTCAGCTCTGGATTTCGATGATTTGATTATGATTACGATTAGATTGTTTAAGGAAGTACCTGATGTGTTAGGATTCTATCAAAAGAAGTTTCAATACATTCACGTTGATGAATACCAGGATACAAATCGTGCTCAGTACATGCTTGTCAGAATGTTAGCGGACAAGCATCATAATATTTGTGTGGTGGGTGACGGCGATCAATCCATCTATGGTTGGAGAGGAGCCGACATCACCAATATCTTGAACTTTGAAGAAGATTATCCAAATGCAACAGTCGTTAAGCTGGAGCAGAATTATCGCTCTACGAAACGGATATTACAAGCGGCCAATATGGTGATTAGGAATAATGCCAGCAGGAAGGCCAAGAACCTCTGGACGGATAACGACGAGGGGCAAAAGATTCATGTCTTTAATGCGGATGCGGAGCATTCAGAGGCTTTCTTTATTGTGGATCGGATTAAGCATGCACTATCAAACGGAAAGCGATATAGGGACTTTGCTGTCCTCTATCGTACGAATGCTCAGTCTCGTGTGATCGAGGAAGTTTTCCTGAAGTCAAATATACCATACGGAATCGTCGGAGGAACGAAGTTCTACGATCGCAAAGAGGTAAAGGATGTACTAGCGTATTTGCGTCTGATCAGCAATCCGGACGATGACATCAGTTTACAGCGTATTATTAATGTTCCGAAGCGGGGTATCGGACAAACTTCCATAGATAAGATTGCCGCCTATGCTGCACAGCATGGAATATCCATGTATAAGGCGATTTTGGACAGTGACCAGATGGGACTATCAGGCAAGGCCGCGAAAACCATCGTAGACTTTGCCCAGATGATTCAAGACTTAGAGCAAATGAATGAGTACTTAAGTGTTACGGAGTTAACGGAAGAAGTCCTTAAGCGTACAGAGTACAGAGAAATGTATCAATTAGAGGGAACTCTAGAAGCAAAGGCGCGTTTAGAGAATATTGATGAATTCCTATCTGTGACCCTTGATTTTGAAAATAAAAATGAAGATAAAAGTTTAACTTCCTTCTTGACCGAGTTAGCCCTTGTTGCTGATATTGACTCGATGGATGACGAGGATACGGATAATAAAGTGATCCTGATGACCCTGCATAGCGCGAAGGGATTAGAATTCCCTGTGGTGTTCTTAGTGGGCTTGGAAGAAGGGGTATTCCCTCACTCTCGTGCTCTGTTCGAGGACTCGGAGATGGAAGAAGAACGAAGATTAGCCTACGTGGGAATTACGAGGGCTGAAGAGGAACTTTACCTGACACGGGCTAAGATGAGGACCTTATACGGAAGAACGACAATGAACCCGGCTTCTCGTTTCTTAAGTGAGATACCGGAGGAACTGCTAGAGGGAGAAGAACGCAAGCAAGCTGTGAAAGCAGCGGCGCCACGGACCTTCCAAAGGCCTGCAAGTATTGGTACAGCTCATGCGGCAGCCCAACAAGGAGCCGATGTCAACGCAGATTGGAAGCTTGGTGACAAGGTAGAGCACGGGAAATGGGGACAGGGAACCGTAGTCAGCATGAAAGGTCAAGGGGATGGATTAGAGCTAGATATTGCTTTCTCCGCTCCGACGGGAATTAAGAAGCTACTAGCTAAATTTGCCCCAATCAAGAAGTTAACGTAGGTATTCAAGGCAATAACCGGAAGTTTTTCCTCTATTCTTCTTAAGTAGCCCAACATGGCCAAAATAGCGGAACGAATTCCGCTTATTGGCCTCTTAAACCCAAGAATCAGCTGCTTTTGGACAATTAACAGGAAATTCTCTGCTTATTTGGGTCCAAAATGGACGATCGAGCTGCTTAACGGAAAAAATTCCGGTTAAAGGTTCAGGCGATCCGCCAGGCGGCCTAGTGACCTGAAAAATAACCGGACTTTTCTTCTCTATTCGGTTATGTGACTGAAAACAAGAAATTTTTCTCGGGTTTTTTCTCGTTTTGTTAACTTCATACCACCTGCAAAAAAAGGAGAACGATATGGATTTAATGGCCGCTCAAACAAGGGTTGAAGAATTGCGGGAAGTTATAAATAATCATAACTACTTTTACTATGTAAAAGATAATCCTCAAATTACGGACCAGGAATATGACCAATTAATGAGAGAGCTCATGGACTTGGAATCGAAGTTTCCAGCTTTGAAGACAGCCGATTCCCCAAGTGTAAGGGTTGGAGGGGAGCCGCTTCCTTTCTTTGAAAAGGTAGAGCACCGTATTCCGATGCTCAGTCTTGGAAACAGCTTCGGTGCGGATGATCTAAGGGATTTTGACCGCCGGGTAAGACAAAATGTAACGACGGATGAGGTCCGCTATGTGTGCGAACTAAAGATTGACGGATTAGCGGTGTCTTTACGTTATGAGAACGGAGTGTTCATTCAAGGAGCCACACGTGGGGATGGGTCTATCGGAGAAGATATCACTCAGAATCTTAAGACGATCCGATCGCTTCCTTTGCGCCTTTCTGAGCGAAGAACGATAGAGGTGCGTGGCGAAGCGTTTATGCCGCGTAAGGCTTTCGATAAACTGAATAAAGCAAGAGCAGAGCGAGAGGAGCAGCTGTTTGCCAATCCGCGTAATGTAGCAGCGGGATCCCTTCGTCAATTAGACCCAAAGCTGGCAGCAGAAAGGGAGTTGGATCTTTTCCTTTATGGAATCGGCATGCTTGAAGGTGAGCAAGTGGATTCTCATAGCGAAGGTTTGGACTACTTAGAAGCCCTAGGATTTAAAGTAAACCAAGAACGCCGAGTGTTTTCATCTATTGAGGATGTGATCGAGTTTGTAGAAGGTTGGACGGAGAAGCGAAGTCAGCTTCCTTATGATATTGACGGGATGGTCATCAAGGTAGATAGTTATGCACAGCAACGGGAATTAGGCTTCACTGCAAAGAGTCCGCGTTGGGCTACGGCCTACAAGTTTCCGGCAGAGGAAGTCGTGACGATTCTAGAAGATATTGAAGTAAGTGTGGGACGAACAGGAGCGGTCACTCCTACAGCCATCCTCAAGCCCGTAAGTCTTGCAGGGACTACGGTTAAACGAGCGTCTCTTCATAATGAAGATATCATTCGAGAAAAAGGGCTTATGATCGGCGATCACGTAATTGTGAAGAAAGCGGGAGATATTATCCCAGAAGTAGTCGGGGTCTTAGCCGAAAGAAGAACAGGTGAGGAACGTCCCTATTCCATGCCTACCCATTGTCCGGAGTGCGAGAGTGAGTTAGTACGACTAGAAGAGGAAGTAGCCCTTCGCTGTGTCAATCCTTCTTGTTCAGCTCATATCCGTGAAGGGTTAATCCACTATGTATCACGTAACGCTATGAATATTGACGGATTGGGTGAAAAGGTGATTACGCAGCTTTTTAACCATGAGCTTATTCGAGATGTGGCGGATCTCTACTTCCTTGAAAGAGAGTCGCTTCTTGCCTTGGAGCGGATGGGAGAGAAGTCAGTTGATAACCTTCTTGCTGGAATTGAATTAAGTAAGCAAAACTCGATGGAAAAGCTAGTATTCGGGTTGGGGATTCGTCTTGTGGGAGCGAAAGCTGCGAAAACTCTTAGCCAAACCTTCCTTACTTTAGATCGCTTAATGGAGACTACGGAGGAAGAGCTTATTGCCATTGATGAGATTGGACCTAAAATGGCTCATAGCGTAGCGGCGTATTTTGCTATTCCGCAGGTGAGGGAAACGATTGATCGTTTAAGACAAGCCGGTGTCAATTTTGAGTATAAGGGACCTCGTTTAGAGGAAATAAGCAGTGACTCTCCTTTTGCAGGGAAGACAGTGGTGTTAACAGGAACGCTAGAGCAGATGAGCCGAAAAGAAGCGCAGGCTGCTGTGGAAGAGAGAGGCGGAAAAGTATCCGGAAGTGTTAGTGCGAAGACGGATTACGTCGTAGCTGGTGAGGCGGCAGGATCTAAGCTGAAGAAGGCTCAGGACTTAAATATTGCGATTTTAACAGAAGAAGAGTTTATGAAGTTGTTGTAAACAGGATAAGTGGCGTAATGATTCCGCCTATTGAGACTAATAGGGCTAAACCGAGTGAAATAAGGAGAAGTTTTTTCTTCTGTTTGTCCAGGTTTAGCCCTAATTCAAGATATCAGTACAAAAGTACCACTTTTGATGAAAAAATAGTACAAAAGCACTAATCATGTGTTATCATGATTAGAAGTAGTTCAGTATCTTAAGCAACAAGGGGGAGAAGATATGGAACGCAAAACGCTGGAAAAAGAATGGATGGAGCTTGTAGTAGAAGCTATGAATGCAAATGTAAGCAAGGAAGAGTTTAGAGCATTTTTAGAGCGTAAGAAGATGCAAAAGGAGGAAGATCAAAGGGCAGCTTGTCTAGATAAAATGTAAAACGTGGGAAGAAAGCTTCTTCTTAAGGTCTTGTTGTTTATGAGAGAGCCTCGAAGAAGCTTTTTCTAGGTCTACCAGTCAACCCTACCCATGATCTTTATTCCTTCCCTGATTTCCTCGAACGTTGGATGAGAAAAGCCAAGGCAAGCCGCAGGTGGGCTGGCACCATAGAAGTAAGGCGAGGCATCCGTCCAGGTCACCCCATTTTCCGAACAGCTTTGTTTAAACGAAAGATACTCCTCAAGCTTTCCCTTCCACCAACCATAAACATGCAGTCCTCCATCAGAAGGTACCCATTCAAAGAGATCACCTAGCTGTTCCTCAAGTAGGACAGACATAACTTCATATTTTCGACTGTAAATTCTTTTCATTCTTCGAAGATGGCGCTCGTATTGGCCGCTGTTCATAAAGGCAGCTACGGTTCTCTGTTCCACAATAGAGGAAGGGTGAGGATCGAACAGCTGTCTTGCCTTCATAAAAGGAACAATTAGGGAGGAAGGCAGTACAGCATATCCGATTCTAAGATCCGGAAGCAATGTCTTTGAAAATGTACCAATGTAAAGAACTCGATCCTCACGATCCAAGACCTTAAGGGGCTCAATGGGCCTTCCCTCGCGTCTGAACTCACTATCGTAATCATCTTCTACGATAAGAGCATTCTGCTTGTTTGCCCATGCAAGGAGTTCTAGCCTTCTTTCTAAAGTCGAAACAACTCCTGTTGGAAATTGCCGACTCGGAGTCACGAACACGAGATGGCTCTTCCAGTCCTGTGGGACAATACCTTGATCATCTACATCTGCTGGGAGAGGAATTCCTCCTGTTGCCATGATGGCATGATGGATACCGGTATAACTCGGATTTTCGATCACCACTTGGTCCCCTGGGTTAATTAATAATTGAGCGATAAGGGCAATGGCTTGCATGGAGCCGCCCACGATGACAATATTTTCGGGATTCGTGTTGATTCCCCGTGCGCGTCGGAGATAATACGCAATAGCTTCTCGAAGTGGATAATGACCGGCGGACTGGAATGCTTCCTTGCGGGATTGGCTAGTTAACTCTCTGACCATCGAATACATCACCCGGTTCCACTCTTCTGAAGGAAAGGCGGAGAGATCAGGATAACCAATGGAAAAGTCTATTGTTGCGTGTTTCTCGATTCTTTGTCTAAGGGGGATGGCTTCTAATCGCTTCGCCCACTCGGAGATGGCCACAACGCGCAATGGCTGATGATGGTTGGAGTGATTCACGAATGGATAACAGACATAGGTGCCACTTCCTACGGTACCTGATATATACCCTTCTGCAGCGAGCATATCGTAGACTTGACCCACGACTCCACGCGAAAAAGAATAAACCTTCCCGAACTCTCGACTAGACGGAAGCTTCGTTCCTTTAACAAGAGTCCCAGAATGAATAGCATCCTTTAAAGCATGATAAAGGGCTAGATATTTATACTTATACTTCTTTTCATAATCGCTAAGAGGGAATAGGAAGTCCATCTATTAAACTCCTTCACCATAATTGGTCTATAAAAACAAGGATAAAATGGACCTTTTTATCTGTCAATAATTCTTCTAACATGATGAAAGTAGAAGTCTTTTTGGATAGAGGGAGAGTGTTAGATATGAAAGTTGAACCTATTACCTTAGAAGGAAGGCGAGTCAAGCTAGTACCCATTAGTCCTATCCATATCGAGGGATTAATAAAGGCTGGCCAAGCACCAGAGATTTGGCCTTACATGCCTTATCCTGTGAACTCGAGGGAGAGTGCAGAGATTTTCATTCGGGAAGCGATAGCGGAACAAGAGGCAGGTCAATCCGTCGTTTTCACAATTATAGATAAGGAGTCGGATCAAATCGCAGGCAGTACTCGTTATCTAGAAATTGTATCTGCCAACCGAGGGCTCGAGATTGGGTGGACATGGATCAATCCTTCTTTCTGGAGGACTAGAGTGAATTCGGAGTGTAAGTATCTTCTTCTACGTCATGCCTTTGAGGAGTGTGGTGCGATTCGAGTTCAGTTAAAGGCCGATTCTCGGAATGAGCGTTCTTGTACAGCGATAGCCCGTTTGGGAGCTCAGTATGAAGGAAAGCTGCGCAATCATCGTATTCTGCGTGATGGGTACTTTCGAGATACAGTCTACTTTAGCATTCTTGACCGTGAATGGTCGGGAGTGAAAGATAAATTAGAGAGGGTGTTAAAGGAGGTTTAGGCCCTTTACACATTTCTCTCCTTCATTGGGCAATCTATGAGTAACTGATTGAAGGAGGGAATGACCCGTGTTAATTGATTATCGTCCTGAACCGTTTACGGATTTTACGGATGAAAGAAATCGTAAAGAATTTGAGCAAGCTTTGCAAAAGGTGGAGGGTGAGCTTGGTCAACATTATGACTTAATTATTGGTGGAGAAAGAATAAAAACAGAGACTAAAATGACATCCATCAACCCGGCGAACAAAAGCCAAGTTATAGGAACCGCTTCCAAAGCTGACCGTGATTTAGCGGAGAAGGCCATTCAGACGGCTGCCCACACCTTCGAAAGCTGGAAAGCCGTTCCCCCTGATCATCGAGCGAGATACTTGTTTAAAGCGGCTGCGATTATGAGGAGACGTAAGCATGAGTTCTCAGCATGGCTGGTAAAAGAAGCGGGTAAAACCTGGCCGGAAGCAGATGGAGATACGGCGGAAGCAATCGATTTTATGGAGTACTACGCTAGGCAAATGGTGAAGCTTGGCGAGCGTCACCCGCTTACCAGACTGCCGGGTGAAGATAACGAGTTGTACTATATCCCACTTGGTGTCGGGGTTGTAATTCCGCCTTGGAACTTCCCTCTGGCGATTATGGTGGGGATGACCACAGCAGCCATCGTCGCAGGGAATACAGTCGTTCTTAAGCCTGCAAGCACCACCCCTGTTATCGCTGCGAAATTCTTTGAAATCTTAGAGGATGCAGGATTACCGGAGGGCGTTGTGAACTATACTCCTGGAAGCGGAGCAGAGGTAGGGGACTATTTGGTGGATCATCCTCTTACTCGTTTTATTAGCTTTACGGGGTCGAGAGAAGTAGGACTTCGAATAAATGAGCGGGCGGCGAAGTTTGCTCCTGGCCAGAAGTGGATCAAGCGATTGGTTGCTGAGATGGGCGGTAAGGATACCATTGTTGTGGATCGGGATGCTGATCTTGAGCTAGCTGCTCACGGGATTACGGTTTCCGCCTTCGGGTTCTCTGGCCAGAAGTGTTCCGCTTGCTCTCGAGCGGTAATCCATGAAGAGGTTTATGATGAAGTCTTGTCTAGAGTGGTTGAGCTCACGAAGGGCCTTAAGATGGGAGATCCAGCGGAAATGCATAACTTCATGGGACCTGTTGTAGACGAGGGGGCCTATAATAAAATTCTGGAGTATATTGAGATTGGCAAGCAAGAAGGGCGTTTAATGACCGGAGGGGCAAAAGGGGATGAAACTGGATATTTTATTCAGCCCACAGTCTTTGCAGATGTAGACCCGAAGGCGCGAATTATGCAAGAGGAGATCTTCGGGCCGGTTGTTGCTTTTACTAAAGCTCGGGATTTTGATCATGCCTTGGAGATCGCAAACAATACTGAATATGGTCTCACAGGTTCCGTTTATTCTCGGAATCGTGCTCATCTTGAAAAAGCGCGGACAGAATTCCACGTTGGAAACTTGTACTTTAACCGCAAGTGTACAGGTGCAATTGTAGGGGTACATCCCTTCGGAGGCTTTAATATGTCAGGAACGGATTCTAAAGCGGGAGGACCAGACTATCTATTATTGTTCACGCAAGCGAAGTTGACTTCAGAGCTTCTTTAAAATCAAAGAAGAATCGCTTTTGTCTCCAAAAAGAGGCACGGCGATTCTTTTTTCATTTTTAGGTCAAACTAACGTAACATAGCAAATTTAAAAGGGCGGTAAGATATGGTTTATTTTCTTGTAGTAGGCCTGTTTGCTTTTTTCGTTGTTTACCTGTTAATTCCGGTAACCAAGCGGATAGCGATCCAACTAGGGGTTGTGGACCAGCCGAACGCACGTAAGATTCACCGCGCACCCATTCCTTTATCAGGTGGACTTGCTATTTACATAGGTGCGATGCTCACTTTATTTCTCTTCTTTGAGACGACATCGCTTCATTTTGTCTTGGCTTGGGGTGGCTTCATCCTTCTTTCACTTGGGCTAGTAGACGACTGGTTTAAATCCCAAGGAAAAGATTTTCCAGCGTGGCCGAAGTTAATTGGACAGGTGGGAAGTGCGGTCTTTGCTTACCTATTAGGAATTCGGTTCTTCGGTTTAGGTGAATTTTGGACAGGTGGGGGATTATACGTCTTCCCCGCATGGCTGTCCCTGCTTGCTACTGTATTTTGGATTGTTGGATTTATTAACATGATTAACTTTCTCGATGGTATGGACGGGTTGGCTGGGGGAATTACGGCGATTTCCTCGATGACTTTATTTACGATTTCGATTTTGCGTGGCCAACAGGATGTCGCGATTCTTGCGGTTATCATTATTGGAGCAAGCTTGGCATTCTTAAAGCATAATTTTCATCCGGCGTCAGTTTTTCTAGGAGATGCTGGTTCGATGTTCCTTGGCTATACCATTGGGGTGACTTCATTGTACGGAGCCATGAAAAGTGCGACCGTAGCGACATTTATTATCATTATATTAGCTTTAGGGGTTCCCGTGTTTGACACGATTCAGGTAATTTTAACGCGAATTCGAGCTGGATCACCCATTTACAAAGCCGATCGCCGACATGTCCATCACCGGCTACTAAGCAATGGATTAACTCAAAGACAAGCCGTCATGGTGATTTATGCCATGGGTATCGGTTTCTCCATTCTTTCTTTGTTATTATTTCTGTATATCGGGTAGACGTTCTGAAACTTTCCATAATCTGGCGCGTAAAAGGTATATAACCTATGGGGGAGGAATAAAATCATGTTAATGACGACGACAAGCACGTTGCAAAATAAGGAAATTGTGGAATACATCTCGGTAGTATCTAGTGAAGTTATACTTGGGGCAAATGTGGTTCGTGACTTCTTGGCAGGCATAACGGACATTATCGGGGGCCGCAGTGGGGCTTACGAGAGTAAGCTTTCAGAGGGAAGAGATATGGCTCTAAAAGAATTGGAAGCAAGAGCGACCAAGATGGGTGCTAATGCCGTAATCGGGGTTGATTTGGATTTCGAAACCCTTCGCGACGGCATGATGATGGTCATCGCTACAGGAACAGCCGTGAAAGTGAAATAATGATCTTGGCAGGCACCGTAAACGTAATTGCGGTGCCTTTTTATATTTGGTATGATCTAAATTATGGTTAGATTTCATGGAGGTGGAGCGGATGAGCGAGATATCTCGTGAGCAAGTCGAGCATGTCGCCAAGCTGGCGCGCTTAAACTTGACGGAGGATGAGGCGGTTAAATATACATCGCAGATGAATTCCATCCTCAACTTTTTTGAAAAGCTAGACGAACTAGATACGGACAATGTTCAACCGACAAGTCATGTTTTGGACGTATACAATGTCATGCGTGAAGACGAAGAACGTCCGTCTATTGATCGGGAAGTTGCTTTGCGGAATGCGCCGGATCATGAAGAGGGTCAGTTTAAGGTCCCTGCAGTAATGGAATAGCTAGGGGGTGGGAGAGTTATGTCTATTTTTGATAAGAAAATGATGGAATTACATAATGCCATTAGCCAGAAGGAGCTATCCGTGACGGAGCTTGTTGAGGCTTCCTTCGAGAGAATTGGGAAAACAGAAAAGAGTGTTCAGGCTTTTCTTACGCTAGATGAGGAAGGCGCGCGGAATAAGGCCAAAAAATTAGATGAACAAGTGGCTAAAGGAGAGGAAATGGGTCTCCTATTTGGCTTGCCAGCAGCCATTAAGGATAATATTGTAACAGATCGAGTAAGAACGACGGCAGGAAGTAAAATTCTGTCCAACTATGATCCGATTTATAATGCTTCCGTTATGGATCGCCTTGGAGCGGCAGAAGCTATTATGATTGGTAAAACCAATATGGATGAATTCGGAATGGGGAGCTCGACAGAGAATTCGGGTTTTCAGAAGACATTTAATCCATGGAATCCGGAGTATGTTCCGGGAGGATCAAGTGGGGGATCAGCAGCGGCTGTAGCTGCAGGACAAGCTTACTTTGCCTTGGGATCCGATACAGGAGGCTCCATTCGACAACCTGCAGCTTTCTGCGGTGTGGTTGGCTTGAAGCCGACTTATGGACTTGTATCAAGGTTCGGTCTGGTTTCTTATGCTTCTTCTCTCGATACGATTGGCCCAATTACGAAAAATGTAGAAGATGCTGCGTACGTTCTTTCTACGATCGCAGCTCATGACCCTTATGATTCCACGTCTGCTGAAGTGGAAGTTCCAGACTATGTATCGGCTCTAACGGGAGATGTTAAAGGTTTGCGTGTCGGTATTCCGAAAGAATTGATTGGCGAAGGCATTGATGCTGACGTTAAAGCGAAAGTATTAGAAGCGATAAAAGTATTAGAAGGAATGGGAGCCATTGTCGAAGAAGTGTCGTTGCCGCATACCGAATATGCTGTGCCAACCTATTATATCTTAGCGCCGTCTGAGGCATCTTCTAATCTAGCGCGATATGATGGCGTTAGATATGGTGTGAGAAGCGATAACACTACGAACCTTATTGAGATGTATAAAGAGACGAGAAGTCACGGCTTTGGAATAGAAGTGAAGCATCGAATTATGCTCGGGACTTATGCGTTAAGTTCTGGATATTATGATGCTTATTATAAGAAGGCTCAAAAGGTGAGAACGTTAATCAAAAACGATTTCGATCAATTGTTCGCGAAGTATGACGTCATTATTGGACCTACGGCTCCGACGACAGCTTTTAAAATCGGAGAGAAGACCACGGATCCATTAACGATGTATCTCAATGATATTTGCACCATCCCGGTTAGCTTGGCTGGAATACCGGCCATTAGTGTTCCTTGCGGTTTCGCGGGTAATGGCATGCCTGTAGGATTGCAGATTATGGGTAAACACTTTGATGAATCGACGATACTTCGTGTGGCTCACGCTTATGAGCAGCAAACAGAACATCATAAGGCTCGTCCTAGCCTATAACCAGTAAAGGGGGGAAACGGAAGATGAAATACGAAACCGTCATCGGACTGGAAGTTCATGCCGAACTCTCCACCGAATCGAAGATATTTTGCGGTTGTCCTACGGAATTCGGGGCACCGCCGAATACGCATACTTGCCCAATCTGTTTAGGACATCCGGGAGTGCTTCCCGTCCTCAACAAGACGGCCTTAGAATATGCGATTAAGGCTTCTCTAGCTTTAAACTGCACAATCAATCAAGAGTCTAAGTTTGATAGAAAGAACTATTTTTATCCTGATTCGCCGAAGGCTTACCAGATCTCTCAATATGACCAGCCTGTAGGAGAAAATGGTTGGTTGGATATTGAAGTGAATGGGGAAATCAAGCGGATTGGGATCACTCGTCTTCATCTTGAAGAGGACGCAGGGAAGCTCGTCCACTCCGACTACGGAGATGCCTCCTTAGTGGACTTTAACCGTGTAGGGGTTCCTTTAGTAGAGATCGTCTCCGAACCGGATATCCGTACGCCAGAAGAAGCTCGTGCTTACTTAGAAAAGCTAAAGTCCATTCTCCAATACTGTGAGGTATCCGACGTGAAAATGGAGCAGGGTTCTCTTCGTTGTGATGCGAATATTAGCTTGCGTCCATATGGTCAAGAGAAGCTTGGTACGAAGGCCGAGTTAAAGAACATGAACTCTTTCCGTAACGTGCAACGTGGATTGGAGTACGAGCAACAGCGTCAAGCCGAGATTCTTGACCAAGGGGGAACGGTTGTACAAGAAACTCTCCGTTGGGATGATGCGAATGCTCGTACGATCACGATGCGCGGGAAGGAAGAAGCCCATGATTACAGGTACTTCCCAGATCCAGACTTAATTAAGATGAACATTAGTTCAGAGTGGATTGAAGAAATTAAATCCACCATTCCTGAGTTGCCCGACGCAAGAATGGCTCGTTATGTTCAAGCATACGGATTGCCTGCAACGGATGCGAGTGTCTTAACGGCATCAAAGGAGATCTCCAACTTCTTCCAAGCTGCAGTGGATACGGGAGCAGATGCCAAGCTTGTATCCAATTACATCATGGGTGACTTGATGGGATACTTGAACGCTGCTCAGTTGGAACTCAAGGATGTTAAAATTACAGCGGTTGGTCTTGGTGAGATGGTCAACTTAATCCAGAAGGGCACCATCAGCTCGAAGATTGCTAAAACCGTTTTTAAAGAGATGATCGAGACGGGTAAGCAGCCTGCACAAGTCGTGGAAGAGCAAGGCCTTGTACAAATTAGTGACGAAGGCGCTATTGCTGGCATTATTGCTGAGGTTGTAGCCAACAATCCCCAGTCCGTTGAAGACTTCAAGGCAGGGAAAACTCAAGCGATTGGTTTCCTTGTTGGACAAGTTATGAAGGCGACGAAGGGGAAAGCGAATCCAGGAATGGTAAATAAGATGTTGCAGGATGAGTTGAATAAATAAGGATAAAGAGGTTTTCGTGAAGCTCAAGCTCCACGAAGACCTTTTTTCTTGCAACGAATCTTTGGGAGATTTTCTTACACAATTTTTTAATGAAATGGAAAAGTTGCTATTGTATTTATCTTTTCAGACAATTATAATTAATCATATAGTACCGATATTCGGAATTATAGTTCCGAATATCGGAACGAAGGAGTTTGGTTATGAACCAAAATCAAAATAAAACAGTTGTAAAATCGATGCAAATTTTAAATTTGTTTATTGATCACGAGAGGCTCAGCTTACAAGAAATTGTATTGAAAACGAATTTGCCTAAGACATCCGCTCATCGCATGGTACTTTCCTTGGAGGAGATGGGTTTTTTATCTAAGGATGAGCAGGGAAAATACGGTCTTGGACTCCTCTTCTTACAATTCGGTCATCTTGTAGCTGAGCGATTGGATATAAGGAAAGTGGCCCTCCCCGTAATGCAACGTCTGAAGGAGGAGTTAGGGGAAGCGGTTAACTTGGTTGTCCGTGATGGGGATGAAGCCATTTACATTGAGAAAGTGGATACATCAGAACGGGTTCGAGTTTATACGCAGATTGGACGGCGAGCCCCACTTTATGGCGGGGCTTGTCCGAGAATTCTTTTGGCTCATCTCCCAGAGGAGAAACAGAATCGTTATGTCGATAAGGTAGAGATTGTGCCCTATGCGATGAATACGATTGTAGACAAGGAAGAGCTTCGAAGAGTGCTAAAGGAATGCCGGGATCGGGGCTATTCAGTGAGCCATTCTGAACTTGAGAACTATTCTTCCGCAGCAGGTGCACCGATTTTTAATCATATGGGAGAATTGGTTGCAGGTCTTAGTGTCGTGGGTCCAGAGGTCAGATTTCAGGATCACGAACATCTTCAGAAGTGTATTGAAAAGGTTAAAGAAGCAGCACGCGAAATTTCAACTGCCCTAGGTTATAAGGCAGGCAATGATAAGGGGGGAGTAAATTGAATTATCAGGTGTATCCTCTCGGAGAAACCGCCCTTGTGGTAGCACTGGGTGATTCCATTAATCTCGAAACTCATAATAAAGTGAAGGCGTTAGCCAAATTTTTAGACGAGCAGCCGTTTACGGGATTAGTAGAGTATGTGCCCGCCTTTACTACAGTAACCGTTTTCTATGATCCCCTTCAGTTTGCAGATGATGAGCAAGTCTCTGCTTATAAACGGGTTTCAGACATTATGGACAGCATCATGAATCAACTGAAGGAGGAGGAGAGGGGGAACTTCCGTGTGATGGAAATCCCTGTATGCTATGGTGGAAGGTTTGGTCCAGATTTGGAATTCGTAGCCGAACACAACGGACTCACTCCCGAAGAGGTAGTGGAAATTCATACATCAGGAGAGTATCTGGTGTATATGATCGGGTTTGCTCCAGGGTTTCCTTATATCGGCGGGATGTCTGAGAGGATTGCTGCTCCTAGGAGGCCTTCTCCTAGATTAGCGATTCCTGCGGGCTCTGTAGGAATTGCAGGGAAACAAACGGGGGTCTATCCCATCGAAACTCCAGGCGGCTGGCAACTAATTGGACAGACTCCTCTCCAGCTCTTCCGGCCTTTAGATTCCTCGCCGAGTTTATTGCAAGCAGGTGATCAAGTTCGTTTTGTCTCCGTTACTGAGGATGAATTCCTAGAGTTAAAGGGGGACTTGATATGAGTATCTTCATGATTCGTCCAGGACTACTAAGCTCGTTGCAAGACTTAGGAAGATATGGTTACCAGAAGCATGGCGTGATTGTTAGCGGTGTGATGGATCCTCTCGCACATCGCTTGGCCAATATTTTGGTTGGAAACGAAGAGAATGCGGCCACAATGGAGATCACCATGATGGGGCCTGTAATTGAATTTCAGAGGGATACGCTATTCTCTCTATGCGGTGGAGATCTAACGCCGACCATAGAAGGGGTAAAAGTCCCGATGTGGAGACCTGTTTGGGTAAAGCAAGGAACCCAGTTAAAGTTTGGGAACAGTGCAACCGGCTGTCGAGCCTACTTAGCTGTCGCAGGTGGGTTTGATGTGCCCGATGTCATGGGCAGTAAATCAACGTATCTTAGGGGAGGAATAGGCGGCTATAGGGGAAGAGCGCTACAGGCGGGAGACGAGCTTCCCGTTGGAGCTGTATCAGAACTCTCGAACCGGCTGTTCAAGCGCTTGTCGCAGATCCATACCGATCAACCTTTTCAAACCGTTACATGGGCCGTTTCTTCGGAGCTTTTGCCTTTCTACACCGATCGTCCGACGATAAGGGTTATTCGCGGCAATGAATATCGATGGTTTACGGAGAAGAGTCGTGAACAGTTTTTCCAGCAGGCCTTCAGTGTATCTCCTCAATCTGACCGGATGGGATACCGGATCAAGGGACCTCAATTGGAATTGATGGAGCCGCGAGAATTGATTTCCGAGGCCGTTGCCTTTGGAACAGTTCAGGTTCCACCAGAAGGCCAGCCTATTGTGCTGCTTGCCGATAGGCAAACAACCGGAGGTTACCCGAAGATCGCCCAGATCATTTCAGTAGATTTGCCGCTTATGGCTCAGGTTAAGCCCGGGGATCATGTACATTTCTATGAAGTCTCACATCAAGAGGCAGAAGAATTGTATCTATCACGGGAACGAGAAATTAGACAGTTGAAGTGGGGTATTTCGATTCAAGCTTAAAGGAGGGTGAAGAAGATGTATGTAGTAGATGTGAACTGTGATATGGGAGAGAGCTTCGGAAACTATAAGCTTGGGACAGATGAAGAGATTTTTCCCTACATTACTTCCGCTAATATTGCTTGCGGGTTTCATGCCGGAGATCCATCCGTCATGAGAAGAACGGTTGAATCTGCCTTGCGTCATGGAGTTGGAATCGGGGCTCATCCTGGGTTGCAAGATTTAATGGGATTTGGTCGCAGGGAGATGCAGCTTTCGCCGCAGGAAGCTTACGATCTAGTTGTCTATCAGATTGGAGCTCTTTATGGATTCGTTAAAGCAGTTGGGGGAAAAATGCAGCATGTGAAGCCGCATGGTGCGCTTTACAATATGGCAGCTAAGAGTAAAGACCTGTCGGAAGCGATTGCAGAGGCCGTTTATAAGGTGAATCCAGAGTTGATCTTATTTGGACTAGCGGGCAGCGAACTCGTAAAAGCAGGTAAGAATATCGGGCTTCAAACGGCTGAAGAAGTGTTTGCTGATCGCACTTATCAAAATGATGGTTCTTTGACTTCCCGTCGTCTACCGGATGCTTTAATTACCGATGATCAACAAGCCGTGGCCCAGGTGATCCGTATGGTGAAGGAGAAGAAGGTTCTTTCTCAGCAAGGAGTGGATGTGCCAATTCAAGCAGATACGATTTGCATTCATGGGGATGGTCTACATGCTTTAGCCTTTGCACGTTTAATTCGACAACAACTAGAAGCTTCAGGAATTACGGTGCAGGCGGTTAGACAATAAAATAAACAATTCATTTAAGGAGGAGCCCAACATGCTAGAAAAGAAAGTACAAGCAAATAAGTCTGCACTGCCGCTCGAACAGAAGTCGAACTGGAGCCTATTATTAGGGGCTGCTTTCCTTATGGCTACCTCGGCTATCGGTCCGGGCTTCTTAACTCAAACTACTGTATTTACCCAACAATTAGCGGCTAGTTTTGGTTTTGTTATTTTAGTATCCATTATCTTAGATATTGGCGCCCAGATGAACATCTGGAGAATTCTCGTTGTCTCGGAAAGACGTGCCCAAGATGTGGCCAACATGGTCTACCCTGGACTAGGCTATGTACTAGCCTTCCTCATTGTTTTAGGTGGACTAGCCTTTAATATTGGGAATATCGCGGGAGCCGGGCTTGGAGCAAATGTTATCTTCGGTGTAACGCCGGAGATGGGAGCTCTCTTTAGTGCTGTAATTGCTGTTGGAATCTTCTTAGTACGAGAAGCTGGGAAGTTAATGGATCGCTTTGCACAAATTATGGGTTTTGTGATGATTGGTTTAATGGTTTATGTCTTATTTACCGCCAATCCTCCAGTAGGTGAGGCTGTTGTAAAATCCTTTGTCCCAGATACGATTGATATTCTAGCTATTGTTACCTTGGTAGGGGGAACGGTAGGAGGATATATTACCTTTGCTGGGGGGCATCGTCTTATTGACGCCGGGGTTAAAGGTGTGGGGGCTTTACCGCAAGTGACCAGGGGTTCGATCTCTGCAATTGGTATTGCTTCGATTATGAGAATCTTCTTGTTCCTAGCGGCCCTTGGTGTTGTCGCTCAGGGATTGGCCATCGACCCTGCAAATCCTCCTGCCTCTGTATTTAAACTAGCTGCAGGAGATTTGGGCTATAAGCTATTTGGAATTATAATGTGGGCTGCAGCGATTACATCGGTAATTGGGGCTGCTTATACCTCGGTATCCTTTATTCGTACATTAAGTTCAAGTATTGAGAAGCACCATAAATGGGTGATTATTGGATTCATTGTTCTTTCTACTCTTGTCTTCGTTTCGATTGGACGTCCGGTCAAGATCCTAGTTCTTGTGGGAGCCCTGAATGGGTTAATTCTACCTCTGTCTCTTGGTGTCATGCTGGTAGCGGCTTATAAGAAGAACATCGTTGGAGATTATAAGCATCCAATGTGGATGACGGCGTTCGGCGCGGTGGTTGTCGTGACGATGGGAGCGATGGGTGGTTATACCCTCTTTACCCAACTGCCTAAATTGTTTCAGTAAGCTTCAAGAGCAAGCCGCAGGACCTTTTTCCTGCGGTTATTCTTTTAGATAAGGAGGAAGATGACGATGGAAATAGCAAAATTAACACCAGCAGAAGCGCGAAAGTGGATACGAGAGGGAAGGTGGACCAAACCAACTGCTGGAATGGCCAATGGATATGCGCAAGCAAATTTGGCCATTTTACCTAAGGAATTTGCTTTTGAGTTCTTGTTGTTTTGTCAGAGGAATCCTAAGCCATGCCCGGTGTTAGATGTCACAGAGGCAGGTTCTCCAATTCCGCGACTCGTCGCCCCAGAGGCGGATATCCGTACAGACATTCCGAGGTATCGTGTGTATAAAAAGGGAGAGCTAACCGATGAGCTAACGGATATACGTTCCTTATGGAATGAAGATATGGTCGCCTTCTTGTTAGGATGCAGCTTCTCTTTTGAGAAGGCTTTGTTGGATAATGCAATTCCTATTCGCCATATCGAGGAGCAATGCAACGTTCCGATGTATAAAACGAATATTCCTTGTGTGAAAGCGGGCCGATTTGAGGGGCCTATGGTGGTCAGCATGCGTCCTATGCCGGCAGCGGATGTCGTAAGAGCTGTGCAAGTCACTTCACGGTTTCCAGCTGTCCACGGAGCGCCTGTCCATATCGGAGACCCTGAGCAAATCGGGATAAAAGATATCTCTAACCCAGACTTCGGTGATCGTGTTACCATCAAGCCAGGGGAAGTTCCTGTATTCTGGGCGTGTGGGGTTACTCCTCAAGCGGTGGCCATGCAGGTGAAACCAGAGTGGATGATTACCCATGCACCAGGTCATATGTTTATTACCGATAAACGGGATGAGGAGTTTGGAGTGATATAAAAATGAAAAATGCACTAGCAGCCATTCAATGGTCCCTGATCATGCTGGCTGGATGTGTAGTGGCCCCAATTACGATTGGGGAAGCGTTCGGTTTTTCGCAAGAAGAGATTATTCAGTTTGTCCAGCAGACCTTATTGGTCATGGGAGTCGTGGCTATCCTGCAATCGCTTTTTGGACATAAACTCCCCGTTATTGAAGCACCTGCAGCGGTATGGTGGGGCATTTTCTTGGCATTAGCGGTATCTGTCAGCTCCCCTGGAGAACGGGGGGCTCTACTTGTCAGCCTTCAAATGGGGATCATGATGAGTGGGGTACTCTTCCTTCTATTAAGTGTCACCGGAATGATTCGTTATATAAGGAGACTATTCACCCCTCTGGTAACGGGAACGTACTTTGTATTGTTGGTTGCTCAGATGAGTGGGCCTTTTATAAAAGGAATCTTGGGTATTGGGTATTTAACCTCTACGTTGCAAGGGAAAACAGCCCTCGCAGGTGTTCTGACTACGATTTGTGCGGTGATGATGGCGAGAAGTCCCATTCGCTGGGTAAGGATTTACTCGGTTCTATGGGCTATATGTGGTGGATGGGCTCTTTTTGTTCTGCTAGATTTAAATCAACCTATGACGGATGGGCACAGTGAGTGGTTTGTTTTTCCGCAAGTTTTTCCTTGGGGCATCCCACAATTTAACACGAGTGTTCTCTTCATTGTGGCGATCACAACCCTGCTGTTATTAACGAATCTAGTGGCAAGTATTGAAGCCGTCGAGAAAGTAGTGAAATCTCCTCGCAAGACAGTAGAATGGCGATCGGGCTTCGTATTGGGAATCAGTCAGTTATTATCAGGTGTCTTTGGCACCATCAGCTTTATTCCCGTTTCATATACAGCAGGATTCATCTTAACGACCAAAACGAAAGAAAGACTACCCTTCATTATGGGGAGTGCTCTCATTCTTGGAATTAGTTTCTTTCCAGCTATTTCGATGTTTTTTGCTATGATCCCATCACCCGTTGGATATGCAGCAGTATTTATCTCCTTTGCGCAGATGCTAGGACTTGGGCTAAAGGAATATACCGTATCCCCCTTGGATGAAGAGCGCATCTTAATTATCGGAATTTCCTTAATGGTGGGGCTCGGCTGCATGGCGTTACCTTTAACTTCGTTGACAGGTATTGCACCTATCTTTACGACCTTCTTATCTAATGGCCTAGCTATGGGAGTCGTGACTTGTATGCTGCTCGAGCAAGGGATGAGATTGAATAAGGTAGGTAGACATAGAAAGGGGGCACTATGAGTGCTTCCTTTTTCATTTTTCGTCTCAACAAGTGAATTTTTTATGAAATTGACTCTTTATGAATGTTTCATGAAAGCATGTGATCCGAGTAATTGGGAGATAGAAAGAGAAAATGAGAGATAATCAAAGGTTAGTATTCCTTTCACTACAAAAACGACATTGTTCTATATATGTATAAAACCTTATGATGAAGATGTACAAACAAACGATAATATGATCTGATAACCAGATGATATTTCCGATATATATTAGCCCTGAGAAGGAGGATGCAATCATGTTGGATGTTAAAGAACTCAAACAACAAGAAATACGTTTTGCCGCCTGGAAAGAGTTTCGTTCGGGAGTATGGGTGAATGAGGTGAATGTGAGGGACTTTATCCTTTCCAACTGGACTCCTTATGAGGGCGATGAGAACTTCTTAGCTGGACCAACGGAAAGTACGAAACGTCTTCATTTGATTACGGAGGAGCTATACAAACTCGAAAGGGAAAAGGGTGGAGTACTAGATATTGATATCCAATGCCCTTCTACTATTGTATCGCATGGCCCAGGATACTTAGAAAAAACAATGGAAAAGATTGTAGGATTACAAACCGATGCGCCTCGACGCAGAGCGATTATGCCAAACGGAGGGATCCGAATGGTTGAGGATGCGTGTAAGGCTTATGGCTACGAGTTAGATCCTGTTGTAAGTGAGATTTTCACAAAGTATCGTAAAACCCATAATCAAGGAGTGTTTGATGCGTATACTCCTGATATGAAGATGGCTAGAAAAGCAGGAATTATAACCGGACTTCCTGACGCTTATGGACGCGGTCGAATCATTGGAGATTACCGCCGAGTCGCCTTGTATGGGGTAGACTTCCTAATAGAGGACAAGAAGCGAGAAATCTCACTTACGGATGAAAGTGAAATGAATGAAGCGACAATTCGCGAAAGAGAAGAGTTAGCTGAACAAATTCGCTCCCTGCAAGAATTAAAGGAAATGGCTCTATCTTATGGATTTGATATTTCCGGACCGGCAACCAATGCGCAAGAGGCTGTACAATGGCTGTACTTTGCTTACCTAGCTGCTATTAAGGAACAGAATGGGGCGGCTATGAGTATCGGTCGAATCAGTACCTTTTTAGATATTTACTTTGAGAAGGACCTTCAAAACGGCGTAATGACAGAGCAAGAGGCTCAGGAATTGATGGATCACTTTGTGATGAAGCTTCGCCTGGTAAACTTCCTTCGAACTCCTGACTACAATGACTTGTTCAGTGGGGACCCGACGTGGGTGACAGAGGCAATTGGAGGAAAGTCTACAGATGGTCGAGCGTTGGTAACAAAGAACTCATTCCGTGTCCTGCATACGTTATATAATCTAGGACCTTCACCTGAACCCAATTTAACTGTATTATGGTCTCCATCCCTGCCTGTAAAGTTCAAGGAGTATTGTGCCAAAGTATCCATTGATACGAGTTCGATCCAATATGAAAACGATGATGTCATGCGCCCTATTTTTGGCGATGATTACGGAATTGCTTGCTGCGTTTCCGCGATGAAGCTTGGGAAGCAGATGCAGTTCTTCGGTGCTCGAGCTAACTTGGCCAAAGCTCTTCTTTATGCGATCAATGGGGGTGTAGATGAGCAGCTTCATATTCAAGTAGGCCCTTTGATGGAAAAGTGGCAAGGGGAATACCTAGAATACGAAGAGGTCATGGACCGATTTGATCGTGTAATGGATTGGTTAGCACGTTTATATGTAAATACGTTGAATGTCATTCACTATATGCATGATAAGTACTGCTACGAGCGTTTAGAGATGGCCCTTCATGATCGTCATATCTTGCGTACGATGGCTTGCGGAATTGCCGGTTTATCCGTCGTAGCTGACTCCTTGAGTGCGATCAAATATGCTAAGGTGAAACCAGTCTTCAATGCAGAAGGGGTAGCTGTTGATTTTGAAATTGAAGGGGAGTACCCTCAGTTCGGAAACAACGATCCGTTGGTAGATGAGATTGCTGTCCAACTCGTCAAGAAGTTCATGGATAAGATTCGCAAACAACCGACTTATCGAGAGGCTATGCCAACGCAGTCCGTACTTACGATTACTTCGAACGTCGTTTACGGGAAGAAGACAGGGAATACCCCAGATGGACGTAAAGAGGGAGAACCGTTTGCACCTGGCGCGAACCCGATGCATGGCCGAGATCAGAAAGGGGCGTTGGCTTCCTTTAACTCCTTGGCTAAGTTGCCTTATGAAGACAGCTTAGACGGCATTTCCTACACGTTTTCGATCGTTCCAAAGGCATTAGGGAGAGAAGAAAATGAGAGAGTAAGAAACCTTTCGGCGATTCTAGATGGATACACGATGCAAGGAGGCCACCATGTAAACGTGAATGTGTTCAATCGGGAGCAGCTGTTAGATGCGATGGAGCATCCGGAGAATTACCCTCAGTTAACCATCCGGGTTTCTGGATACGCAGTGAAATTCATTAAGTTGACCCGTGAACAACAATGGGATGTTATTAAACGAACCTTCCATGAAAGAATATAATAAGTAAAGGAATGTGGGCTGTCTCAAGAAAAAAGTGAGGCAGCCTTTATTCCTTTTAGAAAAACTTTTTTATCTGCTGTAAATACGATATCATGGATAAAGATGGATATACTTAAGGGTGATGATAAGAATGAAGCGTGCACGGTTAATTTATAATCCTTCATCAGGAAGGGAAGAAATAAAGGAAAAATTGCCAGAGATCCTAGACTTTTTTGAACAAGCAGGATATGAAACTTCATGTCACGTCACAAAAAAAGCAGGGGATGCCACAGTGGCCGCGACCCAGGCCATCGAGCGCAACTTTGACTTAATTATTGCAGCGGGCGGGGATGGAACCCTTTATGAAGTGGTTAACGGAATGGCGGAAAGAGAAGGGAGACCTCCATTAGGGATCATCCCAGCTGGAACGACGAATGATTTTGCACGAGCGATTGGGTTGCCTATGAAAAATACTCTTAAAGCTTGTGAGATAATTGTAAAAGGAACCCCCACACCGATTGATATTGGAAAGATTAACGATCGTTATTTTATCAATATCGCTGGCGGAGGGGCCTTAACAGATTTAACGTACGAGGTTCCAAGTAAATTAAAGACCGTTATGGGGCAGCTTGCCTATTACGTTAAGGGGATTGAGAAACTTCCCTTCATACGTCCTAGTCATGTTCGCATTGAAACGGATACGAAAATTATCGATGAAGAGATTATGCTGTTCCTCATTGCTAACAGCAACTCCGTAGGGGGGATGGAGAAGCTTGCCCCCTACGCGGATTTAAGTGATGGGAAATTTGATTGCTTAATATTACGTAAAACAACCCTTCCGGAATTCTTACGTATTGCTACACATGTTCTTAAGGGTGAACATATTAAAGATCCAGATATCATCTATTTTCAAACGAAGAATCTGAAGGCTACTTCTCAAACGAGAGTGCTCTTGAATTTAGATGGGGAGTTAGGCGGGGAACTGCCTATGGAGTTTACAGCATTACATAAGCATATAAGTGTAATAATGCCAGAGAAATAGGTGAAAGAATGAGTAAACATGCAACCGTTCCTGTAACAAAAAATGAAGAAATCGAACTTGAAATAACGGGACTTACCCATGAAGGGGATGGAGTGGGAAAGGTAGAGGGCTTTACCCTATTTATCCCGCAGGCTCTTCCCGGAGAGAAAGTTTTAGCTAAAGTGCTAAAGGTGAAAAAGAATTTTGGCTTCGGGAAATTGGTTGAGGTCCTTGAGCCAAGTTCTCATCGGGAGGCCCCACCTTGTCCCGTTTATCATCAATGCGGGGGCTGTTCCCTTCAGCATTTGGCCTATGACGAACAGCTTCGCCAAAAAACAGTGATCGTGCAAGATAATCTAAAAAGATTAGGAAAAATTGAGCATGCCAAAGTGCACGAGACCCTCGGCATGAAGGATCCTTGGCGCTATCGTAATAAGGCTCAAGTGCCAATGGGAGAAGAGGAGGGTGGACTAATAGGCGGATTCTACGCTCAGCGGTCCCATCGAATCATTAATATGGAGAGCTGTCTTATTCAGCACGAGAAGAGTGATGAAATCGTCAATCAGGTGAAAAAGATAGCCTCGTCATTGGGAATTCGTGCTTATAACGAAGAGACGGGAGAAGGCTTGCTTCGTCATGTAGTTGTAAAGGTAGGATTTAAAACGGGTGAACTGATGCTCGTCCTCATTACGAAGAGCCGCAAGATTCCTAATAAAGAAGAGTTAGTTAATCAACTAACGAAACAAATAACTGGATTAAAAAGTCTCGTCCTTAATATTAACGCGAAACAGACAAACGTCATCTTTGGTGAAGAGACCGAAGTGCTGTGGGGAGAACCCTACATCTATGACTATATAGGAAACGTGAGATTTGCAATTTCGGCCCGCTCCTTTTATCAAGTCAATCCAGTCCAAACGGAGATCTTGTACGGAAAAGCATTAGAATACGCCGATCTAACAGGCAACGAAACCGTTATTGATGCCTATTGCGGCATCGGTACCATTTCCCTGTTTCTTGCGCAAAAAGCCAAAAAGGTCTACGGGGTTGAAATTGTACCTGAAGCCATTGCAGACGCGAAGCGAAACGCTCGTCTCAATGCGATGGAGAACGTTGAATTTGCCGTAGGTGAAGCGGAAAAAATCATTCCATGGTGGTACACCCAAGGAATACGAGCGGACGTTGTAGTTGTAGATCCACCGCGAAAAGGCTGCGATGAAACCTTATTAGAAACCTTGATTCAAATGAAGCCAGAACGTATTGTCTATGTATCCTGCAACCCAAGCACATTAGCTCGAGACTTGCAAATCTTGGAGCAGGGTGGCTACCATACCCAGGAGGTTCAGCCGGTGGATATGTTCCCGCATACATTTCACGTGGAGAGTGTGGCTTGGCTAAAGTTGAAGGAGAGTTGATTGACGCCTGCATCCATAGCTTCGGCGTCAACCAACCAATCTTGGAGGATAAAAATGAGTTACCCTGTTAGCAGGGGCTTCTAGGCCTTAGTAGAACCCTACACGGCTAACAATGACAAGAAGGATGTAGATTACGAGGATAAACGCTAATCCTCCGCCAACACCATATCCAGCTGCTACGCTCATTTGTGTTCCTCCTTTCCTTTTCAAGATACTGATAGTGTATGAAGAAATGTAGACATGGGAAGGGCGAATACCCTAGGTCATTCGCGGAAAATTAATTTATCCTTCGTGTATATTACCTCTAATCACGGGTTAAAATAATGATCCACCCGAGAGAGACTTCAATGCCACTAAGGGCTGACCCAAAAGGACATGTGAAAACTGTCCTTAGGGGTTCGGCCCTTTTTACATTGATTTGGCCTGGATGAGAAAAACTAGATAGCAAAAGGAGGAATACTTTATGGAACAGGTTTATCGTACTGGGGATAAAGCGCCAGAAGACGGAATGTATATCTGTGAAAAAAATGGGATGGAAAAGTCATTCCATGAAGGAGAGACGTTCGATACTTGTCCGGTTTCATGGGAGAATACCACTTGGAGAAAGAAACCGACATCATGAAAGACAGGAACTGCCTCTATTGAAGGCAGTTCCTAATCTATTATAAACTCGATAGCACAGATTCTCTTGCTGCAATATATTCTGGTCTTGGCTTCTGACCAGAGAAGGGTTGAACCAATCGGTTTTCCACGCTATTGAAGACAAAGAACACATTGCTTCGCGGAAGCGGGCTAATATTGCTATTTGAGCCGTGCATAATATTGCAGTCGAACAGGATGATGGAGCCGGCAGGGCCTGTAGGAGCAACAATTCCCCCTTGCTTGGCGAGCAGGGTAAGACTGTCCTGATCCGGAACGCCATACTCTTGCTTGCGTAAAGATTTTTCATAGTGATCTTCAGGTGTTTCACCTACGCAAGATACAAATCGCTTATGAGATCGAGGAATAAGCATAAGCGGACCATTAAATGGAGTATTCTCCGTTAGGGTAATGGAGCAACTGATCGCTCTCATGCGTGGCATACCGTCTTCAACATGCCATGTTTCAAAATCAGAATGCCAATAAAACTCTTTTCCTGTGAATCCAGATTTCAAATTAATTCGAGATTGATGAATGTACACGTCACTTCCTAGCAACTGCTGCATCATCTCGACAAGACGCTTGTCATTGGACAGGCGCTCAAAGAAGAGATCTTGGTTATGAACCGCAAAAACAGAACGAACTTCTTGGCTTTGGGGTTCCCGAATGACTTCTTTTGCCGTAGAATCTTTACTTTGATCCATTACACGCGAAAGCTCATCCCGCATCATCTCTACTTCAGCATCAGTAAAGAAGCTTTCTAAGAATAGAAACCCATTCTCTTCATAAGATTTTAATTGGTCTACGCGGAGAGGGCCGGACTTGGATAGGGGAGAATAGACCACCGGATCTTTTCTCTCCGTAATCGTCGGTTTACTACTGATTCTTGACGGGTAGATATCGATCATGCTATCACTCCTATTGAATAAATCTTTGCATTAAACCATTTCTTCTGAAGGGAGAGGGTAGGCGCCTTCTTCATCATGGGTTTCTCTTCCCGTACACGGGGGATTAAAGACGCAAACCATTCGCATATCGGTTTTGGCTCGTAAGCGATGTTTTTCATGGCCATCTAGGGCATACATGGTACCAGCTTGAATGGGATATAACTTCCCGTTCGTTAGATCTTCAATCTCTCCTTCTCCTTCGATGCAATAGACGGCTTCTTGATGGTATTTATACCAAAAAGTGGATTCCGTACCTGCCCGAATAATCGTATCATGAAGGGAGAAGCCCATTCCGTCTTTCTTAAGGAGGAAACGTCTACTTTCCCAGTTCTTATCATCCACATGGTCATTTGAACCTTTGATTTCTTCTAGAGATCTTACTATCATGATTAACTCTCCTTTTTAATGGTTATTTATCAGAGCTCATGTTCTTTTAACTTATACCTGATGTCCAGACTGCAAGTAAGCTTTGACACTTTCTTCAATAATCGCAAATCCTTTGATTAAGGCATCCGGGTCTATCGTTAATGGAGGCATAATCTTGAACACTTCACTATTTGGACCAGATGTCTCCATTATTAATCCTCGTTTAAAGGCTTCTGAACATATCTTTTCAGCTGCACCATCCACACCGCACGCTACCCCACGCATAAGACCGCGTCCACGAACCTCCCCTTGGATCACAGGGTAATGTTCAACTAATTGCAGAAGAAATTGCTCGACGCGCTTTCCTTTTTCTTCAATGTCTAAACGAAACGCATCGGTTTCCCAGAAGGAAAGGGCTTCCGTTGCCGTAATGAAGGCTAAGTTATGTCCACGAAAGGTACCGTTATGTTCACCAGGGCTCCAGATATCGTACTCAGGTTTAATAAGGGTGAGAGCCATTGGAATACCATAACCACTAATGGATTTTGACAAACAAACAATATCGGGTGTAATTCCTGCAGGCTCAAAGCTGAAGAATGGACCTGTACGTCCGCATCCTACTTGAACATCATCAATAATCAGCAAGATATCCCATCGTCGACACACTTCTTCAATTCGCTTAAGCCATTCATAATTGGCTACGTTCAGACCGCCTTCCCCCTGCAAAGTTTCGAGGATAATAGCTGCAGGAAGAGCAACACCACTGCCGTTATCTTCAAGGAAACGCTCCAAGTAATCTACCGTATCCATGCCTTCACCGAGATAATTATCAAAGGGCATCGATACACTGTTATGTAGCGGGATGCCAGCTCCGTCACGTTTAAAGGCGTTACCAGTTATTGAAAGGGATCCTAAGGTCATTCCATGAAAAGCATTTGTAAAACTAATGACCAGGTCGCGTCCCGTCACTTTACGAGCCAACTTCAAGGCGGCTTCTACTGTGTTTGTTCCTGTAGGGCCAGGAAACATCACCTTGTACTCTAATTTTCTAGGCTTTAGGATAACGTCGTGGAACCTCTCGAGGAAAGTCCTTTTGGCCCCTGTGGCCATATCCAGACTATGGGAGATGCCATCTTCAGCAATATAAGCCAGAAGCTTTTCTTTCATCTTAGGGTGATTATGACCATAATTTAAGGCCCCAGCCCCAGCGAAGAAATCAAGATATTCTTTGCCTTCTATGTCCCAGAGGGTGTGACCCTTTGCTTTGACAAACGTAGTTGGGAAGCTTCGAATATAGCTTCGAACTTCAGACTCATGCTCTTCAAAGACTCTTAGTTGGGCATCTATTTCCTTTATAGCTTGCATACACTCACTGCCTTTCTGAATATTCTTTTAATTTAACGTACAATTGGACCGATCCTATAGATCTGTTCGGCTTCATGTCCGGGTTCCGGGAACATATCAACAGAGAAGCACTCCTGAACACAGCAAGAGCAATTTAATTGTTGGGCAAGGCTTTGAAATAAAGACTGTGATGCAAGATTAGATGGGGAAACCGTAGCTTCTAGATAGTGAATATTTTCACATTCATCCCGTTCTAGTAACTCTTGCAGGAGCTTTTTCCCTAAGCCCTTCCCACGCATGGACTCTTGTACAGCCACTTGCCATACAAAGATGACATCTGGTTTATTAGGTGGACGGAAAGCGGACACGAAGCCGACAATTTGTTGATCCTCTTCTGCAATAACGCAAGTATCAGGAAACCATTCGCAAAGCATGAGATAGCAGTAAGCTGAATTTAAATCTAGCACTCTAGTTCCTTTTATTAATTTCCATATCTCTGCTGCATCTTCCTTTCGCGGTTTGCGGAAGTGAAAGAAAGTTGTCGTCAAATGAGAGCTCATTCTTGCCTCCTTTTGCCAATTTGTTTACATGTTCTATCTTAACGCGAATGACAAAAGGGTGTCAAAGAGGGTGACAGAGGATTACTCTAGATGATTGAGGCTCAGCTAGACTAGGCTAAGATCACCTATTATCTTATTCCATAATGCTCCCAAATCCTCCCAATGACTCTCATATACTCAAGATTTGCAAAATTATAAGAAAATTATTGAAATAAATACTAAATATTATTATAATCAATTAAATATAACCACATAGTTTTACTCGGAATAATAAGGTGGAGGGGATTAAGGTGAGTGTAAGAAAGGAACAAGTCTACTTAATTACAGGTGCTGGAACGGGATTAGGCAAGGAACTTGCTCTTCAGTTGGCGCAAGAAGGAGTGAAGCTTGTCGTTTGTGGGAGAAGAAGATCTAAATTAGAGGAACTAGAAAAACAATTAGAAGCTTATCGTAACAATATCTTAGCTATCTCCGCTGATGTATCGGATGAAGAAGAAGTTAAGTCATTGGTTCTTGAGGCAATTGACCGATTTGGAAGAATTGATGTGCTAATTAATAATGCAGCGGTCTTTGCTAATAGCTCAGTAGCAGACAGCAGCTTAGAAGAATGGAAATACCAGATTGAAAACAATGTAACAGGTACTTATCTGATGAGTCGTGAAGTCATTGCTCAGATGAGAAGGCAAAGAGGAGGAAGGATTGTAAATCTAACCTCTGGACTAGCAAAGACAGGGGCTGCCGGATTTGCGGCTTATAGTGCGAGTAAGGCAGCCATAGAAGCCTTGACGTATTCTATCGATGAAGAAGAAAGACGCCATGGCATTCAAGCCTATGTAATTAATCCTGGCAGTATGAAAACAAACTTGCAGTCTTCTGGAAGTGATCCTGCCCTAGTCGCGAAGAAACTCTTGCACTACTTAGAGACTTCCGACCAACCAACAGGAAAGGTGTTACAATTAGAGGATTTAAGACTAGAACTTCATATTTAAGCAAAAGGGGCTGACCGTTAATCGTCAGCCCCTTCTCTTTACTCCTGCACTTCTATAATGATATTCCCAAACATCTGGCCGTTTATATAGGCATCTATCCGCCAAAGCCCTGCAAGGGGGAGGGAAAGAATCGACGAAGTATGGTTATCTGCTCCATGAAGAGGTTTAACCGGTACCATGAACGATCGGTCTATAAGGGTGAGCGTCCTACCTGTTTCCTGATGCACCGCGACAGCGGTTAATTTACCGGCAAGTTCTGCGCTTGATCCCCAGAAATACCAAATGTATTCGTCTCTTTCTTCAGCAAAGAAAGGTTTATCCTCGATGGCCAAATGCTCTGGTACTCCTCTTAAGGATTTGCCATCAGATAGAAAGGTTGGACTTAGGGTCCAGTCCGTTTGAGGTGGTTCTGCACCGCATCCAGTAAGGATGACCAAAATGGTCAACCATTGAAGCCATTTCACAGATGTATTCCTCCTAAAATCAAGCTTTCTCCTTCTTTTCGAGATCAAATGATTCTGCGATCTTTTGGGCGAAGTGTCCCATGGTTCCCATCGTATAAGAACGCAATACCTCAGGAGCAATAGAAGACAGCGCGCGGGCTTCGTATTCCTTAGGGAAGCCTAGACGGCGGACCTCTGTTTCTAATTCTTTTGCTGCTTTAATTGCGTAGTATGTAGCTAGCTTGTTCAGCTTCTCTACAGAAGATTCCTGATCAAAAAGGACTTTGCCAATTTGGTTGAAAAACGAAATGACGGCTTGTTCTTGATCTGTATAGTTATCCTTTGGTTCAGCAATGAATAATCCATCCCCGTGAAGACGAAGATCCTCAGAGTGACCCATAAACTTCACACCCATCCATTGAAGGTGAGGGAATTGTTCTTGAAGTTCCTGTGTTGACATGGCCGTAGCAAGATTAAGAAGAAGGGTATTGCGCAAGGAAATTCCTTCGGACTCTAGTTCGTTGATAAAAGGAGCCATTTGCTGGGCAGGCAATGTGAGAATAAGAAAACCTAGCGAAGATAGTTCCTTTTTATTTATAAAGCTTGTATTCGGAAACTCTTGCTGAAAGTCGTTTGCTTTAGTTTCATTCGGATGATAAAAAAATATCCTATCGTTCGTAGTCCGCAGCTGGTGGACAATGGCCTTTCCTAATTTCCCAATACCAACGATTCCCCAACGGTCATTACTCATAGATCTTGTCCTCCTTCTGATTTATACCTTTCTTTTCATAATAACCAGAAAACTTGGGATACGCCAATCTTTTTTCTTGTAACCAAAATCAGTGAATATGTATAAGTCCCAACATGAACTAACAAAATAAGGAATGCGACGCAAAAATAGGAGGAGCTTATGGTCTTTTATATCTCTGTCATCATTGTAGCATTGTTTGTCCTATGGGGGGCGATTAATCCCGATAACTTGGCGAGTTTTGCCAACGAGGCGCTTGGTTTTACGATTCAAAAGTTCGGATGGCTCTACCTTCTCGCAGCATTTGCTTTTCTTGTATTTTCTCTCTTTCTCGCTTTTAGCAAATACGGACATATTCGACTAGGGTCCGATGATGATGACCCTGAATATTCGAATCGTTCTTGGTTTGCTATGCTTTTCAGTGCAGGAATGGGGATTGGTCTGGTTTTCTGGGGAGTAGCAGAACCCATCTACCATTATATTACACCACCTATGGGCGAAGCTCAGACGGCTGATGCTGCTCGTATGGCTTTGCGCTTCGCCTTTTTCCATTGGGGCCTTCATCCATGGGGAATTTATACGGTGATTGCTTTAGCACTCGCTTATTTTCAATATCGAAAAGGATATAGGGGACTTATTAGCTGGACCTTTTATCCTCTTTTAGGGGAGAGGGTAAAGGGTCCCATTGGTCGAGCCATTGATATCCTGGCGATTATAGCCACGTCATTTGGGGTGGCTACTTCATTAGGCTTGGGAACACTGCAAATCAATGGGGGATTAGGCTATTTATTTGGAATTCCGGCGAATGCCTATGTGCAGGTTACCATTATTGGAGTGGTGACTATTCTTTATATGCTTTCAGCAACAACGGGCCTAGACAAAGGAATTCGAATTCTCAGTAACGCGAATTTGCTTGTTGCCCTAGGTCTTTTACTAACTACTCTTCTTCTTGGACCCACCTTCTTTCTCTTTGATATCTTTACAACCATCCTAGGAAGCTATTTGCAAAATCTCATCCAGATGAGCTTGCGTCTGGCTCCCTTTACGCAAAATCCTTGGGTAGGAGATTGGACTCTCTTTTATTGGGCCTGGTGGATTGCATGGGCTCCGTTTGTAGGGATGTTTATTGCGCGCGTCTCAAGAGGACGAACGATTAAAGAGTTTGTTCTAGGCGTATTGCTTATCCCTAGTTTATTTAGTTTCTTTTGGTTCTCTGTTTTTGGAGGTACCGCTTTACATTTTGAGATCTTTGAAAAGTTGAATATCGCAGAAGCGGTTCAGAACGATGTAACAACAGCTTTATTTACGACTTTAGGACATCTACCTTTCGGGACGTTCTTATCTCTGCTGGCGACTTTATTAATTATTACTTTCTTCATTACCTCAGCTGATTCTGCGACGTTTGTTCTAGGCATGTTATCCTCAGAGGGTCAACTGAATCCGACGAACCGAGTAAAGATTACTTGGGGCTTCCTGCAATCTTCCATAGCCATCGTTTTATTGTTAAGTGGAGGTCTGCAAGCTCTTCAGACGGCATCGATTGTCGCTGCTTTTCCATTTGCTATCATCATGGGACTTATGTGTGTGTCCATCCTAAGGGCATTGGAAGAAGAAGCGAAGGAGGAAAGAAGAAAAGAAAAGAAAAGAAGGAAGAAACTAGACAAATTAATTGAAAATGAGTAGAGGATGGCATAGAGCCATCCTCTTATTCGTTCTAGAAAGGAATCCATTTAAGTTTGCTGGCATGTTCATAACGAGCCTCTACATCATTCCAATTGACGACGTTCCACCAAGCCTGAATATAATCTTTCCGCTTATTCTGGTACTTTAAGTAGTAGGCATGCTCCCAAACGTCAAGGACAAGCAAAGGAATTACGTCTTGCTGGGACAAATTTTGATGTTTTTCAGCTTGGAGGATTTCAAGCCGGTGGGAGCGCGGGGACCACACCAACAAGGCCCAACCCACTCCTTCTACTTTTTCTGCTGCGGCTGAGAAGTGTTGCTGAAAAGCGCGGAAGCTTCCGAAAGATTGCTCAATCTGACGCAATAATTCACCTTTAGGAGAGCCTCCTCCACCTGGTCTCATATTGTTCCAAAATATGGTGTGTAAGTAATGGCCTGCCCCATGAAAAGCAGCTTCCCGCTCCCAGTGCTTAATTAAAGCAAAATCTCCGGCTTTTCTTGCTTTTTGCATTTCCTTCTCTGCTTTATTGAGTCCATCCACATAGCTTTGATGGTGTACATCATGGTGGAGTCTCATTGTTTTTTCATCTATGTGTGGCTCAAGAGCATTATAGGGATAAGGGAGGGGAGGCAATGTATGTCTCCCGATCGGTACCGGGCCGCTAGGTCGTTCCTTTAGGGTTTCCTCCTCGGAACGAGTGCTCACTGTTTGAATCTCATGTATGGCAAACTGCTGATTAGCATATTGCAGAAATTGTTCCCTTAGATAATGAGCATGTTTATACAACTGCTTTAAGGAGAGCTGACTTCGGGCAATCGGTGCCTGTTCAAGCTGTTCGAATTCATAGAGAAGCTGGGAAAAGCGCTTATTCCATTTGTTTAAAGTCGCAGACTGTTCGGGGGTAACATGGTCCCCAGACTGAAGAGTAGCGATAAAATCTTTATGCTCATGAATCCAATGAATCATCTGATCCATCCACTTTTTCCATTCTGGTGAAAGCTCATGTTCACTCAATGAAAATTCCTCCTTGTGCAATCGTTTTGGGCTGTTAGGATACCTTATGTCGAAAGCCCACTTGGAGTACTTCTCTAGGCTAAATTTTATAGTTTGAAATGGTTTGATTTGCATGTTTTGGGACTGATATTGTCCTTATATTGAAATTTTAGTCCCGCTGTCATATAATAAAATTGAAAAATTTTCTCCATCCCCTTTTAACTAGTAGCATCGGAATTTTCTAGGCATGTGGCGTTAGCGTTACATGCCCTCTTTTTTGATTAAAATAGGGAGTGGGGCTGGTTAAGGATGGAAAAGATATAGAGAGTTGCCATATAATGAGTGAGAAGTAAGTCATACTTTTAATTTTCTGTTATGATCATTGAGGTTAGTTCGTGAATGAACTAGGGGAGGAATAAAAGTGAGTATTCGTTTTAACTATAGTAAGGCCTTGCCATTCATGAAAAAAGAAGAAGTAGAGAATCTGTCCAGCCAGGTTCAGCTCGCTCATCAGATGCTCCATGAGAAAACAGGGGCCGGAAGGGAATACACAGGTTGGGTAGAGCTGCCTATAAATTATGATAAAGAGGAATTTACTCGCATCCAAGCTGCAGCAGAGCGTATTCAACGTGACTCACAGGCTCTGGTCGTCATCGGTATCGGTGGATCCTACCTAGGAGCAAGAGCAGCTATCGAGATGCTTACTCATACTTTTTACAATCAGGTAGCAAGTACAACACCACAAATCTACTTCGTGGGACAGAATATCAGTTCCACCTACTTGGCTCATTTGTTTGAAGTTCTTGAAGGAAAGGATATCTCGGTAAACGTTATTTCGAAATCAGGAACGACGACAGAACCAGCTGTTGCTTTCCGTTTTTTCCGAGATTATATGGAGAAGAAGTACGGGAAAGAGGGAGCAAGAAAACGGATTTACGCTACAACCGACAGAGAAAAAGGAGCATTGAAGAAGCTGGCCACTGAGGAGGGATACGAGACCTTCGTTATTCCCGATGATATAGGCGGAAGATATTCGGTGTTAACGGCAGTCGGACTTCTTCCTATTGCGGTAAGCGGAGCTAATATTGAAACCATCATGCAAGGGGCTGCCGATGCCTACCATACATACAATAACCCAGATCTTATGAGCAATGAATGTTACCAGTATGCAGCCGCAAGGAATGTCCTATACCGTAAGGGGAAGACGACAGAGATCCTAGTCAACTACGAGCCATCGCTTCACTTTATTGCAGAATGGTGGAAGCAACTCTTTGGGGAAAGTGAAGGAAAAGATCAGAAGGGTATCTTCCCTGCTTCCCTCGATTTTTCAACCGACCTGCATTCCATGGGGCAATATGTACAGGATGGTCTACGGAATATTTTTGAAACTGTCTTTCACGTTGAGGAGCCCAAGGTCCAGTTAACGATTCAAGAGGATCCGGAGAATGTGGATGGACTGAACTTTCTCTCTGGCAAGACGATGGATGAGGTGAATAAAAAGGCTTTTGAAGGGACCTTACTTGCACATATCGATGGAGGGGTTCCAAACTTCGTCATTTCCTTAGATCGATTGAATGAATACACCTTTGGACAGCTTGTCTACTTCTTTGAGAAGGCGTGTGGAATTAGCGGGTACCTCTTAGGGGTTAACCCATTTGATCAGCCAGGAGTAGAAGCTTATAAGAAGAATATGTTTGCTCTTCTAGGCAAACCAGGCTATGAATTAGAAAAACAACAACTAGAGAGCAGATTATAGACCTCTTTATCATGAAGAACAGCCCCATCCATTTTATGGGTGGGGCTGTTCTTTGTTTCTTCTATTAGGTTAGACAGGAGGGAGCATTCCTAGATAGCAAGAGATTTGTTGAGAGATATTCGGGTAATTGGCGCAAGATCTTCGAGGTTCGGGAGCTGGTGGGTAATATGGAGGATAAGGGGTAGGCGGATAAGGCGATGGAGGATAAGGGGTTGGCGGGTAAGGTGGTGGAGGTGTTGGTTGATAGGGAGGGATTGGGCCTTGATAGGGTCCGATCCCGATGAGATCAGAATAATGGTACTGCATATATTGGGGCTGTGTAGTGCCGGGACGGTAAACCCATAGATCGACCATTCCGGTTCGTCGATTATAATTGCTGACATAGGCTGTAACTTGACCTATGGTGGGGATTGATGTGGTAATCCATTGTCCAATGTAAGGGGTAATAGCACTCGGTGGAACAAACTGTACGGACGCTTGTTGTCTGTTATTCATCATTCACACTCCTTTTATACATAGTCTATCCGCAAATGCCCTAGGTGGATATAGGGCAAACACCTAAATTAAGGTATGGAAAAAGATAAATGAGGGGAAATTCTACATATACCCATACTTGTTGCGAGGAGGACAAAATGAAAGCTGTTACCTATCAAGGGATAAAGGATGTACAAGTGAAAGATGTACCAGATGCAAGGATTGAGAAGGAAGATGATATTCTCGTCCGCGTTACGAGTACAGCCATATGTGGTTCGGATCTTCATTTGGTTCACGGAATGATACAAAATTTGCAGGAGGATTATATCATTGGCCATGAACCGATGGGAATTGTGGAGGAAGTGGGACCAGGGGTTACGAAGGTTAAAAAAGGAGATCGTGTAGTTGTTCCGTTTAATATTTCTTGTGGGCAGTGTTTTTATTGCCAGAATCACTTAGAGAGTCAATGCGATAATTCCAATGAGAATGGGCAGGCTGGCGCGTATTTCGGCTATACGGGAACATTTGGGGGTTACCCTGGTGGACAAGCGGAACTGCTTCGTGTACCGTTTGCCAACTTTACCCCTTTTGTTGTGCCTGAAGACTGTGAGATGGAGGATGATAAACTTCTGTTTCTCTCTGATGTGATCCCGACAGCCTATTGGGGAGTGGATAATGCAGGGGTGAAGCCAGGGGATACGGTCATTGTTCTTGGTTGTGGACCTGTAGGTTTAATGACGCAGAAGTTCGCTTGGATGAAGGGAGCTAAGCGAGTCATTGCGGTGGATTACATCCAGTACCGATTAGAGCATGCGAAGCGGACGAACAACGTTGAAATCTATGATTTCACGAAGGATCATAATGCTGGAAGTGTGTTAAAGGAAATGACGCAGGGGGGAGCAGATGTCGTCATTGACTGTGTAGGCATGGATGGAAAAATGACTGCATTGGAATTGGTAGAGACGGCTTTAAAGCTGCAAGGCGGAGCGATGGGAGCCATCGTTATTGCTAGTCAATGTGTGAGAAAAGGTGGAACGATCCAATTGGTTGGCGTCTATGGTCTGCGTTATAACGCCTTCCCGCTTGGCGATTTATTCGCTCGCAATATTACATTAAAGATGGGACAAGCTCCGGTGATTCATTATCTCCCTGAGCTTTATGAGAAGATTAAAAGGAATGAATTCAATCCGACAGATATCATTACCCATCGTATGCCTTTATCTGAAGCGGAGCATGGGTATGGGATATTCGATCAAAAACTAGATGATTGTATTAAAGTCATTCTAAAACCATAAGTAGTAAAAATAAAAGCCTCTTCTTTTCATATTCCAAGGAACATAAAGATAAATAGTGAGGAATAACATGGAGGAGGTCTCATGAGTCTTATTAACCGGAGTAAGCAGGTTATATTGGAGCATCAGCATACTAGCGGAGCTTTTGTAGCTTCCCCGGCCTTCGACCATTATCGTTATAGTTGGTTGAGAGATGGAACGTTTATCGCTTATAGTCTGGATTGTGTAGGTGAAACGGAAGCGGCTGAACGTTTTTTCAGTTGGGCGGCTGGAACAATCGAAGCACACCGCCACAAGGCTTCGGACATTATCGAGCGAACTCGTCGAGGAGAAGAAATTCCTCAACATCTGCTTCTACATACGCGTTATACCGTGGATGGTCAAGAAGTTCAAGGGGAATGGGGAACGTATCAATTGGATGGGTATGGAACCTGGCTCTGGGGAATGAGTGAGCACTTAAAGAACAGCGGGAATGAAGATTTTGCTCGGAAGGTAAAACCAACATTGACTCTCATTGCAGAGTACCTGCTTCCCTTATGGAGAATGCCAAACTTTGATTGTTGGGAGGAATATGGTGACCTTGTTCATCCCTCTACGGTAGCGGCTATTTATGGAGGTCTAAAGAGCATAAGGCCCTGGGTAGACGAACCCTTAAGACAATCTATAGAAAGCGAATTATCCGTGATCAAGCATTATCTTCTGAGCATGGGAACCCAGGATGGACGATTTATAAAAAGCATAGGAAGCCAAGACGTGGATGCTAGTTTATTATGGCTTCATGTACCATTCTCCGTCGTGGAAGGAGGACATCCTGTCATGGTAGCTACGGTGAAAGAGATCGAAGAAACGCTTCTTCATCAGAACGGGGTACATCGATATGCGCATGACGTGTATTATGGCGGGGGGCAATGGGTTTTCTTGTCAGCCTGGCTAGGATGGCACTATGCAGAAACTGGGAACTTGAACCGATCGGTGGAATTATTAAAATGGGTGGAAGGGCAGTTTAATAATGAAGGTCATCTACCCGAACAAGTTCATCACCATATGCTTGCCCCTGAACATTTTTCCAGGTGGGTCGAACAATGGGGGGCACCTGCTTGTCCTTTGCTCTGGTCCCATGCGCTTCATTTAATTCTTGCAAGTAAAGTTGAATTTCCACAGAAAAAAGATTAGTGTATGAATAGGTAGGAAATACCTCCATAATGATAATGGAGGTATTTTTCTTTCCTTTTGTTCTTAAGGCAGGGGAGGCAGCGATATGTTTGATCCAACCATTTATGAAAATTTGAAGGTTGTGGTGGAAGGTGCTGTATACGATTTAGACGAAGTAGGGGTAATCCTGGTCACGGATCGAATCGATCGAATCGATCTATCTACCATGTCGAGATATTATGCCATTCAATTTCGCGAGAAGGATGAAGCAGCCGGTGATACGGTTGCTGAGATTCGGCTCTACGCGGGAATGGAAGATTTAGCAGCCGAGATATTAGAACGAGAGGAACGGTTTGCCGGGTGTCGCGTAGAAGTCTCTTTCAAGAAAAGGGTGGTAGATCTAGAGAGGGAATGTGCTCACATCGAGAAGCTGCTTCAAGAGGTCTGGCAGAATCGTCCTATGATAAAGCAGGTGATCTCGTTTGCCTATGGACAAGCTGGCCGAAGTTATGAGAATCAGATCACTGTTGCATTCGGCCGGAAAATTAATGAAGAACAAATTGAAGATATGACGATGCTGATTGATCATGTCTTACATTCTGTACAGCAACTGAACCAAGTTCATATCCAATAAGGAGCAAATAGATGAATGGAATAGCAGAATTAAAACCATTTTTACAAGATGCATGGAAGAAAGCAGGATTCAGTGACCTTACGGCCATCCAAGAACGGACGATTCCTCTCATTCGGGAGGGAAAGGATATCATTGCTGAGTCTCCTACAGGAACAGGTAAGACGCTTGCCTACTTGCTGCCTATTCTAGAGAAGATCAACCCGGATCTAAAAAACCTTCAAGCTGTGGTGCTAGCTCCATCCAGAGAGCTGGTTATGCAAATCCATGAAGTAATTCAGAAATTTACACAGACTGTAGATATCAGCAGTATCTCTCTTATCGGTGGAGCGGATATGAAGAGGCAGATTGAGAAGTTGAAGAAACATCCTCAGATCGCCGTAGGAACACCCGGGAGGATTAAAGAACTGATCCAAGCGAAAAAGCTGAAAATGCACGAAGTGAAGACGATTGTGGTCGATGAAGTAGACCAAATGTTTCAATCCAACCAGATGGACCCTGTTCAAGATGTCGTGAAAACTACCTTAAGAGATCGACAATTGTTATTCTTCTCCGCTACGGTGTCCGAGAAGGCGGAAAAAACGGCTTTAACCATGATGAGGGAACCTGAAGTCATTCGAGTGAATCGAAGCGAGCTGCCGGCTTCCGCTGTCGAGCATATTTATTTTGTTTGCGAACGTCGAGATAAGGTTGACGTCCTGCGTCGAATATTAAAAATGGGGGAAGTAAAAGCGATTGCCTTTGTTAAGGATGCAGCGCAATTAGAGGAATTAGCATCCAAGCTAAACCATAAAGGAGTCTCTGTAGGTGTCCTTCAAGGAGAAGCCTACAAGACGGAGCGCGAGACGGTGATGAAAAACTTTAGGGCAGGGAAATTTTCTTTGCTTCTTACGACCGATCTTGCAGCAAGAGGATTAGACATACAGGCCGTCACCCATGTGATCCATATGGACCTTCCTGAGGATGTTCAACAATACATTCATCGGTCTGGTCGAACGGGAAGGATGGGGGCAGCAGGAACCGTCATCTCCATCATTACGGTGAATCAAGAAGGAGCTCTTAAGAAGTTTAGCCAGGAGCTCGGTCAATCCATTGAGAAGAAGGAACTGTTTATGGGAGAGATTGTAGAGAAGAGGCCGAAGTTGGACAAGCCTCGCCCGCGCACTCAAGGAGGAAAAACAGCTCGCCCAAGCAGAAAATAAGAAAGAAAGAAAAGATAAAGAACCCATGCAGGCCGTAAAAGGGATGTGCTGGGTTCTTTTTGGGTACACGCAATTAACTATGTAGGATATGCTCTATCTGTTTAATACGCACCCGTACGAGCATTTCTCTCAGGAATAAGGTGATTAGTTCATCATCCTCGACCGTTTTGAATTGATTCTCATGAATGTTCTTCAATTCGGATTCCAAAGCAGGAATGCTGTTGACGTGCAGGATTTCCTCCATTGTCATTGAATAACGATCCCCTTCTTCTTTTTAATGAATATGAGTCCTTAAAGGATTAATTCTTCGCAGAAGGGGATTATCCTTTTGGTAAATAATTGCGGCGGCTGTGAGGAGCATATTAGATAGTCATAAAACGTCAAGTTGGACATACCTTAATAGAAAAGGGGGGGATGTCCAATGAAGCATGTGTTCATTATTAAGCGATCCAAAATTATATTTGCGCTTGTCATTCTTTGCGGACTCATTGGCGGCTATTATTTGTTTGGGAATTATGGAAACATAATGGAGACAGCAGGTTCTGCGGGCTCTAAAAAAGAGTTTACAATTATTACGACAGAATACAAGGCGAAAATGGAAGATGGAAAAATTATTGAGGTTTATCGGTGGGACCCAGGAATTCTTTTCGTGGAGAAGGGCGACCAAGTGACGCTTAAGTTCTATGGAGTGCAAGGAGCCTTCCATCCTTTTGAAATAAAAGGCTTAGGAATAAAAGGTGAAGTGAAAAAAGGCCGAGAGACAGAGGTTTCCTTCGTAGCAGATAAGGAGGGGACGTTCGAAATTATTTGTCATACGCACTCCAATCATACTCAGAATGGACCGATGGTAGGATATTTAATTGTTGATTAAAAAAGAACGAACCTAAGCTTTCATACAAGAAGGCAAAAGGTTCGTTTTTGCTTTATAGAGTGACCTCTTCTGTTGCTGAAGAATTTTTTAGTTGAGCCTCGCTGTCACTTTGTTCTAGTCGGGGTAAAACGAGATATTGGAAATAGAAATACCCTAGAGCTAGAATCGCTCCCGACAAGACAAAGGGAAGATAGTAATTCTTGACAAGCAAGATGTACCCTGTAATGAGGGACATGACGGATGAAGCCATACTTCGACCCAGAGATCTCATTCCAGCATAGATACTACGGTCTTCGTCCGGAGTAGCTTGCATCATCTGACCTTCAAGGACATTCTGAAGGGCGGTAAACACTCCACTGCGAAACAGAAAAACCATCACAAATAACGAAAGAGGAAGGGCCAATCCTAAGATAAAGGAAGGGACTACTGTTGTCAGGAAGATGATCATGGTGGTCTTACGTAAGCCCCACTTCTCTAAGAAGAAAGGAGAAAATAGAGAGCTGAAGAATAATACCAAACCATTGAGTGTTAGGAGCAGGGCCACTTGGTCATCTTGTAAGGTAAGACGATATTTTAAAATAATGTTAAAAAAAGGGACGAGCAAGGCGAAAGAAGCCCCTAGAAAAATTGAAAAACCAGTAAAAATGAAAACATTTGTACTAGGAACCCACTTCGTCTTTTTTCGTTCTCCTGGTGCCGGAGTCTTGCGTATCTCTTTAGGCAGGAAAAGGCGAGTAGCAAATACGAGAAAGATAATGCCACCTGTAAGGAGGATCGGAACTTGATACGTCGTAACGCCTGTTCCTAGATACTTTGGCAGGATTCCCCCTATATAAGTCCCAAGGCCCACAAAAAGGGTAAATACAGCAAAAACCATACTATAGGAAAGGGTCTCTTGTTGTTTCGTTTCACAATACATGAATAATAACGAAAATTCGGATGCTACAAGCATCGCTAAGCCAAAGGAGTACACTCCATATGCCATGTAGAAATGAAGGAGTTCAGATCCCAGGGCAACTCCGGAGCTTCCCGCACCAATGAGTAGAACTCCTGTAAGCAAAGTACGTTTTCTTCCCCATTGATCTATGAAGTAACTAATGGATATAGATCCTATCCCCATGACCACGGTTCCAACGGCTGTAATCTTACCAATTTGGCTCTCATCCACATGAAGAGCTAGCAAATGTAAATTAAAAAGCAAACTAAAAATACCTTGCCCAATTCCTAGAAAGGATTCGCTGATGAGAAACAAGCGAACAGCGTAGGGCAAGGTCCAGATCTGCTTAAAGTACTGAATCAAGGGGGACAACCTCCGTTATCATCGGTTATTCAATTTTTGTTATATCTTTTCTTGAGCATAAAACCAATGCCAGGTGTCATGATTGCCCCAAATAAACAAAGCAAGATTCCAAGCAAACTAGCTTCAGCAATAAAAATTCCGATTCCTGAAAGAAAGGCAGCGGATATAAATGCTAATAATAGAGAAATCTTTTGCCAACTTGTCACGTTTTTTCACCTCAATTCGCATTATATCACAAACTATGGAGAATAAAATCACCAGTAACCTGATGGGTTACTGGTGATTTTTTAAACTTTGCTCTACCTTCTTGCCAATTTCATAAGCGAGAGCCTCAAGTGAGGTGTAATCAGATTCGTCGAAAGCAATGGCTGTTTTGCTTGTTACGGTAATCCTTCCTAGAACCTCTTCACATGAGCTTGTAATAGGGACCTGTAAGATGGCTTTACGAGCGATGGATTCAGGCATTTGATCACCAGAGGAAGCTTTAAGATCATATTCATTCAAGCTATCTAGTAGGTATATGCCGACCCAATCGAAGTGAGCCACTTGGTTTTGTAATCTATGTACAAGGTGATCATATGTGGTCTGGTCCACTTCCGTAACCTGATGGACAGCCGCTATTAACTCTAGCGTAACGATATCCGCGGCCATGGACATGGGTTAATTCCTCCATTCCGTACATTTTACTAGTTATGATTTTATCAGAAAAAAGCTGAAAATGATCGTAGTAAGTTAAGGAAACAACACCAATTCACAGGTTTTCTCGTACAATAAAATAAGTTTGCACTAGGAATAATAGGATATAGTGGAATAATGCAGTCTAGGAGGAATCCAAAGTGGAAACGGTGTTAAAGAATTTTTTTCTGGCTTTATCTAAGAATCAAATGCTCAATCAGATGGCGAAAAAGTGGGGACTTAGGTTTGGCGCGCATCGGGTTGTTGCCGGTGAGACCATCGATGAGGCCATTGTGAAAGTTCGTGAATTAAATGAAAAAGGTCTAACCTGTACCTTGGACCACTTAGGAGAGTTTGTCTTCCATGAGCAGGAAGCTAACGAGGCTGCCGATTATTGTATTAAAACGCTGGAGGCCATTGCAGCGGCTGGTGTAGATTGTAATTTATCCTTAAAAATGACCCAGCTCGGACTTGATATTAGCCGTGACTTATGTGTTTCCCATATGCGAAGGATCTTGGATACCGCCTCGAAGTATGGTAACTTTGTTAGGATAGATATGGAAGATTATGCCCATAACGAAATCACCTTAGAAATTCTTCGTGAGCTGAGAAAAGAATACGATAATGTTGGAACGGTAATCCAAGCTTATCTTTATAAGAGTGAAGAAGATGTAAGACGTCTTGGAGTAGAGCGTATTAATCTTCGTTTAGTTAAAGGGGCGTACAAGGAGCCTGAAGATGTTGCTTTTCCATTGAAGAAGGATGTAGATGATAACTTCAAGAAACTTATTTCGTTACACTTAGAGAGCGGATCTTATACTGCTGTTGCTACACATGATGACGCCATCATTGAGCATACAAAAGAATTAGAGAAGAAACTAAGTCTCTCCCGTGATCAATTTGAATTCCAGATGTTATACGGTATAAGGACGGCTACCCAGTTAGAACTCAGCAGGCAAGGTTATAGAATGAGAGTCTATGTACCTTACGGGAATGATTGGTATGGCTACTTTATGAGGCGTCTAGCGGAACGACCTGCTAATGTCGCTTTTGTATTAAAAGGGTTGCTCAGAAAATAAACGGATGATTCCAACGGTGATGCTGTTGGATTTTTTTTGGCAGGCGGCTTGCGGCCAACGAGGTTTTTCTAGGAAGGGAATGAGTGAAATGAAAACGAAGCCGTTGAATCAAAAGGACGTAATGCAAGTAGGACAGGTGATTATGGTAACCATTAAGCGGTTGGGCATTAATGGAGAAGGGGTTGGCTATTACAAGAAAAAGATTGTATTCATTGATGGTGCCCTGCCGGGTGAAGTCGCTGTAGCTGAAGTGAAAAAGGTGGAAAAGAACTTAGCTTATGCAGAGTTAGTCAGAGTAAAAGAGAAATCACCGCATCGTATTAAACCAATGTGTCCCGTCTATCACGAATGCGGTGGTTGTCAGCTTCAGCATATGAACTATGAAGGCCAGCTTCAATCGAAAAAAGAACTTGTAGTCGAGGCTTTTAGCCGCTATATGAAAACAGACAAGCCACTTGTCATTCACGAAACTTTAGGAATGGATCACCCTTGGAGTTACCGAAATAAAGCACAGCTGCAAGTGGGTCTTGCCAATGGGAAAGTGATTACGGGTTTATTCGCGGCGGGGACTCACCAGTTAATTGACATATCGGATTGCCCTATTCAGCATCCTATCACGAATCAAATCGTTCAAACTACCCGTGACGTTCTTGAACAACTAGGGATTCCTATTTATAACGAGCGAAAGAGAACCGGAGTGATTCGTACTGTCGTCGCTAGAGTCGGTTTTCAAACAGAGAATGCTCAACTCACCCTCGTGACCGTAAGCGATGAGATCCCAAAGGTAAAGGAATTAATTCTGGAGCTTCGCCATCGTATGCCGTTTGTCCAGAGTATCATGCAAAACATTAATGACAAGAAAACTTCTCTCATCTTTGGAGATAGGACGAAAGTGCTCTGGGGAGAAGCAACGATTGATGAGAAGTTAGGAGAAGTGCAATTTTCTCTTTCTCCTCGTGCTTTCTTTCAGCTTAATCCTGAACAAACGATAAAATTGTATAGCTCCGTCAGAAAAGCCGCAGGACTGACAGGGAAGGAATTAGTCGTAGATGCTTATTGTGGAGTAGGGACGATCGGGCTCTGGCTTGCTCCTGACGCTGGTGAGGTGCGAGGGATTGAGGTCATTCAAGAGGCTGTAGAAGATGCCCGCCATAATGCGAAGCAAAGTGGAATTTCGAACGCTAGCTTCTATGTAGGAAAAGCGGAACAGCTCTTACCACAATGGGTTAAGCAAGGGTTGAAACCGAATGTTGTGGTTGTCGATCCCCCTCGTACAGGCTGTGATGAACAGCTTCTTAGAGCTCTATTAAGTGTTAAGCCCAAAAGAATCGTCTATGTATCCTGTAATCCTTCGACCCTTGCGAAAGATTGCAGCCTCTTGGCCCAAGGTTATGATATCAAGTGGGTTCAACCCGTCGATATGTTCCCACAGACAGCGCATGTGGAGAGTGTAACGTTGTTAGAGAAGAGGTAATGGTAAATACTATTACATAAGGAGGAGATCCGCTTGACAAAGGATAAAGAAACAAGAAACATGGGATGGAACTTTGACAACAGTTACTCTCGTCTGCCGCAATCCTTTTTTTCTAGTCACAACCCTATCCCGGTCCGTTCACCAAAGATGGTCATACTGAATCATCCGCTGGCAGCTGCCCTCGGTTTGAAGGAAGAGCCACTGGAAAGCGATGAAGGTGTAGAAGTGTTAGCTGGAAATCGCATTCCTGGAGGGGCTTTCCCACTTGCTCAAGCTTATGCAGGACATCAATTCGGTCATTTTACCATGCTAGGGGATGGTCGGGCTGTATTAATTGGTGAACAGATTACACCTTCTGGCGAACGTTTTGATATTCAGCTTAAGGGTCCAGGTAGAACCCCCTATTCCCGTGGGGGAGATGGTCGAGCAGCTCTTGGACCGATGTTGCGTGAATACATTATTAGTGAGGCCATGCATGCACTTGGCATTCCAACCACCCGTAGTCTAGCGGTAGTGACAACCGGTGAAATTGTATACCGGGAAACGGAGCTGCCAGGTGCTATCCTGACTCGAGTGGCTGCCAGTCATCTGCGTGTCGGAACCTTTCAATATGTTGCTAACTGGGGAACTGTTGAAGATGTCCGGACACTTGCGGATTATGCACTTAAGAGACATTTCCCAGAAGTTGAACACGATGAGAATCGATTTCTTTCACTGTTAAAGCAAGTAATTAAGCGTCAGGCTTCTCTTATTACAAAATGGCAACTGGTTGGCTTTATTCACGGCGTGATGAACACCGACAACATGACCGTTAGCGGAGAAACCATTGACTATGGTCCTTGCGCCTTCATGGACAGCTATGATCCGGCAACAGTTTTCAGTTCCATTGACCGTCAAGGCCGCTATGCCTATGGGAACCAGCCGCCTATTGGCGTATGGAACCTCGCAAGATTTGCCGAAACTCTGTTGCCATTGCTCCATGAGAATCAAGACCAGGCCATCGAGCTCGCTCAGGATGCGCTATCTCAATTTACCGATCTTTATAAACGCAACTGGCTGGCTGGGATGAGAGGGAAGCTCGGGATCTTTAACGAAGAGGAGGGGGATGAATCTCTTTTCGAAGATCTGCTCAGTGTGATGCAGAAGAATCGTGCTGACTTTACGAATACCTTCCGTGCCTTAACCCTTGGTAAGCCTGAAGATACCGTTCTTTCTGATGACCAAGCGTTTGCACAGTGGCTCAAGAGATGGCAGGAGAGACGAGGAAGGCAGCAGGAACCGGAAGCCTCCTCATATGAGCTGATGCGTAGTTCCAATCCATCGGTTATCCCTCGCAACCATCGGGTTGAAGAGGCATTAGAGGCTGCAGTGAAGCGAGAAGACTACAGTGTAGTGGAGCGGCTTCTCGAGGTTCTTGCAAAACCATATGCGTACGACCCGGAAAAGGCCGATTACTGCCAACTTCCAGAAGCATCTGCTCGTCCCTATCGAACCTTTTGCGGTACGTAAAATTAGAAATAGATAGACGTTAAACAGAAAACCACCCTTAGAGGAGTGGTTTTTTTTACGGAAAATGAATATTCAACATAATTTGGTCCAAAATGGCAAAACCTAACCCTATTGAGAAGAGTGGCGGATTTATTTTCTTCATAACTAGGGGGATGGGATTGTATCAATGTACTGGAAAAGTAAAGCCCTCTATGAGGCATTATGGGATGAGTTTCATCTTTCTAAGGATGCTGTGTTTCAAACCTCTAAGAACATGCACCATGAAATTCAGTTGGTTTATTTTAAGTCTTTGACAGATGAGACTAAAATTCAAGCGATTATTTTCAAGCCTTTTTATGAATTGGACGGAGATGATGGGTTTTCGCGGTATATTCGCTCATTACCTAACACGTCAGCGTTTAGGGAAACAGACGACCTAAGGAAAAAGATCATAGAAGGAAACCTCGTGTTATTCTGCGGTCAGCAAATCTATATTCTTGACGTGAAAAAGGCAGTCAATAACACCGTTAGGGAATCAACAATAGAAACCGTCATCCAAGGACCTCAATTTGGCTTTAGTGAGAATGTCGAAGTCAATTTGAATCTGATTCGGCATCGTTATCGTCAATCTACCCTAATGGTAGAAACACAAGTCCTTGAGATAGATATTCCAGAAACGGTGTATATCCTCTATGATTCCCAATACGTTAATCGTGATCGTTTACAAGAAATCAAGAACCGGCTGAGCCAGATCAAAGGAAAAAGCTTGCAAGCGGTAGGGGAGTTGGAGCAGAGATTAAACAAACAGAAGATCACTTTATTTCCCACAAGTATGATTACCGAGCGACCAGACCGGGTAGCCTTGAACTTAGCTCAAGGTAAAGTTGTACTAATGATCAATGGAACTCCGTTCGTTCTTTTGGCTCCAGCTGTTTTTTATGATTTCATGTCATCTATGGAGGATATCTACCAATCCTGGGGTGTAAGTCGTTTTATCATTGCTCTTCGCTATTTAGGGCTGTCGATTAGCTTGGTTTTACCGTCCTTGTACGTCGGGGTCACGTCTTTTAATCCTGAGCTGTTTCAGGTTCAATTAGCTTTATCTATCGCAGGAAGTCGAGTAGGGGTTCCTTATCCGTCCTACCTTGAGGTTTTATTTATGCTTATTATGATGGAATTGCTTACGGAAGCCTCTATTCGCTTACCTAAGACCATTGGATCAACAGCCACGACGGTAGGCGGTTTGATTTTAGGTCAGGCTGCAACAGAAGCAGGTCTTGTTTCGAATATCATGATCATTCTCGTTGCGGCGGTTGCCATTTCCAACTTTGTGATTCCCATTAATGCCATGGGGTTTTCGTTACGGGTTAGTAAATACTTTGTTTTGCTGCTCACTACTTGGTATGGATTAGTTGGACTAATGGCAGGAATGCTCTTGCTTTTCGGGTATTTGTGCAAACTTGACAGCTTTGGACAACCCTACCTCCGTCTCTTTTTAGGAAGTAACGATAAGGATCTTTTAAATGAAAAGGAAAATGCTTCATGAAGACGAGATATATATATTACATTATTTTGTTAAATATGATTTCAAATGTCGTGGCCTTTGTTCCTCTCATCCTTATTGGAGAACGTTTTGACGGAGCCATTATGGCGATACTTCTTGGCAGTATTTTAAGTACCAGTATCGCCATGCTTTTTTTTAAGTCTGTTGAGGTTTTTCCTAAACAAGGAGTACCGGAGATCCTTCAACAGCATGTTCCTTTCTGGTTAAGAACCTTTTTTCTCATCTTTCTTATTCCAGCTTGGTTTTTTGCCGGATTTGTGACTATTGCCTCATATAGTGATATTGTTATTCGTTTTATGAATCCGGAGATGCCGGAATGGGAGATGACCTTTTTATTTGTACTTATTGTCATTTTTTTGGCCAATTCAACAACGAAGCAAGTGTTGTATATTCTTGAGATCATCTTGGTGATAAATGTCCCGTTAATCGTATTAATCTTTATCAAGGGGTTGACGAGTCCTTATATGGATTGGTTTGCTGTTCGACAGATCTTGACCTATGCTTGGAGCTGGCCATCCTGGGAAGCCTTGTCTGCAGCAACTTATATTTTTACTGGGTATGCCAATATGATTATTTTTCATCGTGTATTTACTCAAAGCATCCCCTTGAAATGGTTCCCTGTTGTCGGGGGGATTGGTTTATTAAACTTAGCTACTACATTTTTCATGCCTATTGGCTATCACGGGACGATAGGCGTTGGATCTTATATTTATCCATGGGTAACGACAGCTGACTCCATTCGAATGGAACTAGGTCCTGTAGAACGAATGGTGTTTATCTTTCTTTTGCTCTATTTGAGTATTTCACTTTTAAGTACCTTGATTCATTGGCACGTAGGTTTAAAACTAGTGGAGAGCCTCATTTCTCCATCTCAAGAGGAGAAAAAGAAGAAGCGGTTCCAATGGATGGTGCTGGCTTGTTTTGGTGCATTCACGGTTATCTGGGATGTTTTTCTTAATGAAGTAGACCTCCTTCGCATTTCAATATGGTGGTTAAGTCTTCGGTTGCCGAGTGAAATTATCATCGTCCTCTTACTGTACTGGATATCAAGGAAGGTGAAGCGACATGCGAATACTGCTTCTTCTAATGGTCGCTAGTCTGTTATTACCAGGGTGTGGTTTTAAAGATATTGATAAACGATATTTTGTGGTCAATATTGGAATTGATAAACCAGAAAGCGAGCAGGAAAAATACAAAGTTATTCTCAAATTAGCCATTCCTACAGGAGAAATCAAAAGTGGAGAAAGCGAGTTTATTTTGGTTGAGCAAGAAGCTAAAACCATTGCCGAAGCTGTTCGCCTTATCAAATCGACAGTGGATAAGGAACTAGATTTTAGTCATGCGAAAGCGATTATTATAGGAAAAGAAATGTTAGAGAGAGATATGGAAGAACTGACCGATTGGATGATGCGGCGTCGAGACATTCAAAAGATTGCGTACATGGCGACAGGAGTACCTGATGCAAAAACCATCTTGGAGATTAAACCTAAGTCAGAGCGTTTGCCTTCTAACGCTTTGTTCCTCACCTTCGGTGGAGAAGGTTCGGAATCTATCTATACGGTTACGGTTTATTTATTTGATTTTAGAAGAAGATTGTTCGAGAGAGGGGTGGATGCCATTCTCCCTGTGATTGAAGCAAATAAAGATTTATTAAAAATTAATAAAACGGTTGTATTTGATGGAGGAGGAGTAAAAAAATTATTTTTAACTCCTGCGGAAACCAAGGTCATCCATCCGATGATTACAACGGCTCATATTCGAAGAACCAATGTGATTGTTGAACAGGGGGATTGGAAGTTTGTCGCAAATGTAGAACACATAGAAGCAGATTACCAAGTGGAAGAAAAGGAAAAAGGGGAGGTCATCATCAAGGTTACCTATAGCATGGAGGGGATTATAGAGGAATCAAACAGGAGTATTAAGGATAATCAACTGCGTGATGTTGAAAGATTGATTGAAAAAGAAATGAAGAAACAAATTAAAGAGGTTCTAACTAAGCTACAAAAGGAAAAATTTGACCCGGTTGGATTCGGTCTTGCTTATATGGCACAGAGCTTTGACAACGAGCATGAGTGGGATCAATGGAGAGGGCATCTTTATCAGAATGCTGACTTTGACATACAGGTAAAAACGAAAGTCTTAGGATCTGGAGTAATCCACTAAAGAGGGCTCAATCAAAGTGTATATTTAGACCTGAATTTGGGCCATACTGATAATCCTAACTCGAAAAGTTTCTCCTCCATAATTGCCTGCAGCTAAAATGCTGTGGGCCTTTTTTTTACCTGTTTTTCTTTGGTTCCATTATTAGACATCTGATGGGAAGTTGTTTAAACTAGAACGTAAGAATGAAGGAAATAAAAAAGGTGGGTAGAAAGAAATGAAAATAAAAGCAGCGGACCTTCCGGGTATTGGAAAGAAGCTTTCGTTTATTACGGCTGAACAGAGTATGATTGTCCTTATTGTTCATCATACAGGAAAGCGTGAATTATACTTTTTTGAAGATGCAGACAATGATGAGGCTGATTTCTCTATTAATTTGACAGGGGAAGAAACGAGGGAGTTTGGAGCCCAGCTCTTAGGCGCCATGTTCCAACCGGTGGATATGGATAAGATGAAGATGTTTAAGAATCAAATCATTATTGAGTGGGTAGACGTAAGTCCAGCCTCTCCACTGGTCCAAAAGACAATTGCCGAGTCACAAATCCGAACGAAAACAGGCGCCTCCATCATTGGGATTGTCAAGGGAGAGGATGTGATTCCTGTTCCAGATATTCATGTTGTTATCCATGCTGGGGATACATTAATGACTGTTGGTAAAAGAGACCAAATGAGCGCTCTTGAAGCGCTGTGTCGAGGGGAGGAAACGACTTAATGCATGAGGGTTTTCCGACTCTCTTGGGAGCGGGATTAATCTTACTATCCCTTTTCTTATTCGGCTTTATAGGGACGAAGGTGAGACTCCCAGGTGTCATACTCTATATCTTATTAGGGATTGGTCTAGGACAGTTTATGACAGACAATGAACTCATTCACATAGGCAGTGAAATGGGGATTGTTCTTTTATTTTTTCTGTTGGGTATGGAATTCCCTGTCGATAAATTGGGAGGCATTGCTAAGCGAATATGGCCAGCTGGATTGCTGGATGTATTCTTGAATTTAGGGGTGTCGATGGGGATATGTTATCTCTTTGGGGTGGATCTTTTAACTTCGTTTTTAATTGGTGGGGTAGTCTATGCGACAAGCTCGTCCATTACGGCGAAGCTTCTAGAAAGTTCTAAGCGTATGGCTAATATCGAATCTGAATTTATTCTGGCCTTATTAATTTTTGAAGATCTTATTGCTCCTATTTTTGTGGCCGTTTTAATGGGCATGAATAAAGGGGACGAACTCGAAGTTATTCAGCTTGTTTTACTCATAGGTAAGATTGTCTTGTTGTCTCTAGGAGCTATCTTACTTGGGAAACTCCTCTTTAAGAGATTAAGCTCGTTTTTTGATCGGATCTTCAGTGAAGATGTATTTATTCTACTTATGGTAGGAATCGCGCTAAGTTACGGAGGACTAGCCTTATTCTTAGGTCTGTCTGAGGTGTTAGGAGCCTTCTTGGCTGGAATGATGTTGGCTGAGGTGAGAAGGACAGAGGAGATCGAGCATAAGATGTTGCCTTTAAGAGACTTGCTTCTACCGCTTTTCTTCCTTTACTTTGGTACGACCATTAAGTTTGAGGGAGAGATCCCGCTGGTAGGTCTTCTAATTAGTTTATTGGTATGGTCTATCGCAGCGAAAATCCTGGTTGGAATACTAGGTGGTATGTGGTATGGATTATCCAAACGAGTTTCTCTTCGTGCAGGATTATCGCTGACGTCTAGAGGGGAATTCTCTGTCGTTATTGCAAGTATTGCCGTAGGATCTATAAAGATCTTTTCAGGATTATTTATATTGTTAAGTGCGTTGCTTGGGATTTTCCTATTTCAGTTTGCTCCACGTATTACGAATCTTATTTATGGAGATCCCAAGAAGGGAAAACAAAAAATTAAAGTACCGGGTTAAAAAGCAAAAGGCATCCGACTGGATGCCTTTATACTTTAAATTGTCCAACTAACTTTTGCAGATCTTGGGCGATAGCCGTCATGGAACTTGCAGAGGATACGATTTGATTCATCAAGGTTCGGGACTCTTCAGCGGAATGATGCACCTTTCCTGTTTCGTCCGTTGCTGATTCTGCTACGTTTACAATGGTTTGGATGGAGTAAAGAACATCCTCCGTTCCTGCAACCATCTGCTCGGTGGCGGCTGAAACTTCTGTAATTTGTTTGGTCACGACTCCAATGGCTTCATGAATCTGTTGAAAGGAGTTGCTAGCTTCCTTGGCTGCAGCAAGCCCAAGCTGAACTTCGGATGTCCCTTTCACCATATATTCCGCAACCTTTGTTGTCTCGGTCTGAATTTCCTTGATCATCTCAGAGATCTGTTGGGCCGCAAGGGCGGATTCCGTGGCGAGCTTACGAACTTCGTTGGCAACAACCGCAAATCCTCGACCTTGTTCACCAGCCCTAGCGGCTTCTATTGCCGCATTCAGAGAAAGAAGGTTGGTCTGACTAGCGATCCCCGTAATAACATCCACAATTTGTCCAATCGACTGAGAGCGTTCCCCAAGTATCTTCATCATGTCTGCCGACTGAACAACCGTTGTTGTAACCGTTTCAATTTTTTCCATCGAATGGCCGATCGTCTCTCTACCTGTGTGAGCGATTTGTGTGGTGTATTTAGCCGTTGCCGCTACTTCTAGGCTATTCGCTGCGATCTGTTGAACACCAGCTGACATTTGGTTCATAGAGACAGATGTTTCTGTTATGCTCTGAACTTGAGTATCAGCACCAGAGGCAATCTGTTTTACTGCAGTTGCGATCTGTTCACTGGCTTGGCTCGTTTGAACAGCTCTCTCGGTAAGATCATTTGAGGTTGCTGTAACCAGCTTGGCATGATGAAGCACTTCTTGGATAATATTTCTTATACTGTCGAGCATAGAGTTAAACTCACGTGCTAATTGGCCTACTTCATCATTGGTAGTAACCTTAATTCGTTGTGTGAGGTCCCCTCCTGAATTGGACATTTCTTGGAGACGGTTTTTTACTTGGTTGATGGGGCTAACGATGATGCGAGTTAGAATCGTACCAAACAGGATAGCTAGTATAATACCGCCAAAAACCATTGCTAGAATAATAGTTCTTGCTTCAACATATTGCTGATCAGAGAGCTCATACAATTCACCAGACTTCTTGCTTTGGATTTCAACGAGGGCATTAATGGTGTCTTCTAATGCTTTCTTCTGAGAGGAAGAACCATTAAGTCTCATGGCCAATGCAGCTTGATCACCTGAAGCGGCAATATCAATCGTTTGAAGGGTATTGGACTCATAAGCGATCATGAGCGTCTGCAAACTGCTGAGGAGGTTTTGCTCTTCTTTAGTTAGGTCTAATAGGCTATAAGCTTCAATGCTTTCTTTTGCAATTTCGAGATTCTTGGCGATAGAAGTATTCAAAGCTTCTGCACTCTGTCTTATGCTTGCAGCATTCATGAGGATGACAGTATTCTCCGAGAAGGCCTTATTAACCTCCATAAGTTGAATCACAGGCAAAAATCTTTCGTGGTACATTGAGCGCAGCTGTGAGTTGGATTCAGAGAGGTAGTAAAGACCAACGTAGCCGACACTTCCCATAATTAGACAGATTGCGCTGAAAACAATGAGTAGTTTCCTTGAGATGCGCATATTATAAAGAAATTGCAAATAGATCTACCTCACTCTCTATCATTTTTACTTATGTAATAGCCAAGCAATATCCATATTGCCAACCTGTTCTATCTCAATAGGAATACTAAAGCCATGGTCAGAATCCTGGAAATTCGATTCACCCATCATGAGAGTAGGAGGGGTAATGTCAATGGTGAAGCCCAACTGATAGATGTGCGCTGAGAGATTCCCAGCGATCATATTACCAAATTCCCCTGTAAAAGATTCTAGCATTGGGCCTTCTAATGTCATTCCGAATAAATTCTGGCCTAGTAAACCAAAGGTTTGCGACGTTCCCTTAACTAGCAACCGACCACGTATATCGCCGGTAATTCCAATTAAAACCCCCCATTCTGGTTGAAGGATGGAAGGAATGAGGCTGATAGGCTGTTGAAGAGAAACTGGGAAAGGTATGACGGATGGTACAACGTGGAAGAGGGTTTCGACAATATCTGCGTTCTTTCCACTAATGGTCATGGTTAATCATCTCTTTTCTGTCAGCTTAAGAAAAAATAAAAAACTATTCTTAAAAAGAATAGCCGTTCAGCACAATTTGAATTTTGAGCTTATCGGCAACCTGGCAATCGTGGCTCTAATGAGCTGTAGACCCATGGCTTTGCGTCCCTATCTTTCGAATAGGTTTGCCTTTTATCTGATCATTATCTAACTTATAATAGTAGTTCTATTTTACCGATTGCGTTGCAAATTTTCAATAAAATTCATCACAATGGTTTACTAGTATGAAAAAAGCTGCGCCTTTTCTTAGGACTAAAGGCACAGCTAATTTAATTAGTGACGTACTCTTCTGGCAAAGTTAATTCCTCGACGTCGTAACTCCTTCTTCAATTGGGGGATCATGCGTGTTCCGGACCTCATTTGGGTTTGGCATAATGGGCAGTTTGGCGTGGTATCTAGAGAATAGTTCTTCCTCATCCAGCCTTTACATTCGTTAGCTTCGCATTCCCAAACCTCGGTTGGTGTATCAGCCTCAGGCGCTTGGATATGTTCTGACTCGGTTACCAATGGTTGATGCTCTTGGTTTTCAGACATTACCGATTCCACCCTTCTTCGGAGCTTAAATATCAAGGAACATCCATATTATCTCCTCCGAAAGTCAGAAAGCGACTATACAGTTAATTCCAACAATATATAAGTTTGAACAAAAGATGAACTCTTACTAACACATGTGTTAGTAAGAGTTAAAAATGGTAGAATAGAAGAAAGCGGAATTTAGGTTAGGAGAGAGTGAAGTTGTTCGGGTTATTAAGGAAGATATTTCCAAAAAGAAAAACAAAATCCATTAACAAGACGGAATGGGATGTTCTCAGGTCTTTTGCCGAAGTTATTCCTTCTCAATTGAACAGGGATGATGTGGTTTTCTTCTGCATTGGGACCAACCGTGTCAGTGGGGATTGTTTTGGCCCTTTAGTGGGTTCCTATCTCAAGTCGAATGGATATAAGAATGTGTATGGGACAATCCATGATCCCATTGATGCCAAGAATATAACGAAAAAATGGAATGAGATTCCTAAGGGTAAGTTTGTTATTGCCATTGACGCTGCTCTAGGGACGTTTTCTTATATAGAAAGTTTTGCCGTCTTCTCTGGTCCCCTTCGTCCTGGCGCAGGAATAGGGAAGGACCTGCCGGGAGTAGGGGATATCGGAATTCTCGGAGTCGTGAATTTGAAGGACTGGAAGAGTGACAGTCAAATTCTCTCCCAAACTTCCCTGTCCCTTGTGATTCCGATGGTCATCACGTTGTCTTCCGCCCTTATGAAACGCTTCCCCATCCCTCAACAGAGAACGGTTAATGTGTTCGAAGAGGATGTGGAGGTTATCACTTACCTTAAACATTTAAAAGGGGAATATTATTCCCCTTTACTTGGGTAGATCTTATTTTAATCGCTTGGTCCAGAATCCGCCCTTAAAATATCTTGGATCATACGAGATGACAAAAGCTTTTGGTGCCAGTTGCTCTACGGCATTCAAGAGCTTTTTTTCATTGCTTCGTTTGGCTAACACGAGCATGGTAATGCGATTTCCATCTTTCCCCTCTGCAAGCCAACTTGTGACTCCGTATCCTTTATCTCTTAATACAGACGGTAAGTTCGTCTCTGAAGAATCTACGACAATTTGAATGGTGACGTATCCTAAGGCTAGCCATTCTTCAATCTTACTTCCCAAATAAACCCCTGTTCCCCAACCGATACAGTAAGCTAATAGATTGAGCGGTTTGTCGATATTAGCCAATACAATATTTAGACCGATCAGATAGACAAAGACTTCAATCATGCTTAAGAAGGAAGCAAGAAGTCGTTGTCCTTTCATGACGAAGATAAGCCTTATCGTAAATAAGGAAACGTAAACGATATTAATAATAAATATAGTTGCAATAATACCTAAACCATCCATAACTCTTCCCTCCTTTAGGGGCTTATGGTAACATACATGAGCTAAAAAGCCAAATCGCATGGAAATGTTGGAAAATGTGTTATTTCCGAGGAAATTGTCGATGAAAGTCGGATGTCATACTATCCACATTTTTCTGTGGATAACTTGTGAATAACTGAAAAGGTTATGTGGGTAAAGGAAGATGATACAGCTTGGTATGAACTACGTTTACGTTTTCTTATCTTTAGCTTTCCATTATAATGGGAAGAAATGATCGGCAGAGAGAAGGGGAAATGTGAAAAGAGGAGTTGTTGTTGCAAGTATCACCTTAGGGATGCTTCTAGCCGCCTTAGACCAGATGATCATGAGTACAGCAATGCCTGAGGTCCAGAAGATCTTAGGGGATATTGAACTGTATAGTTGGGTGTTTTCCGCCTATATGCTATCAAGTACAATTACGGTACCAATCTATGGGAAACTGGCTGATCGATTTGGACGAAAGAAGGTATACCTGTTTGCCCTTGGACTTTTTCTTATTGGTTCAGCTCTTTGTGCGTTGTCAGCCACCATGTGGCAGTTGGTTCTATTCAGAGTGATTCAAGGTCTAGGTGCCGGGGGAGTATTGCCACTTACCGTTACGATTGCAGGAGATTTATATGATATTAAGAATCGAGGGAAGATTCAGGGTTTATTTAGCAGTATGTGGGCGGTTGCAGGGATTGCCGGTCCGGTTGTAGGAGGTTGGATTATAGAAAATACTCATTGGAGTTGGATCTTCTGGTTGAATATCCCTGTGGGAATTCTTGCGATGATTGGATTTACGCTTGCTTTCGAGGAGCAAGGGGAAGGTGAGAAAACATCCATTGATTATCTTGGGGCTTTGCTCCTTATTATCGCCATTGGAACGCTCTTGTTTGCTACCTTAGCGCAACACTGGTTGGAGATTATTGGATTAGTCATCAGCAGTGCGATTTTATTTGTCTTATTTATCAATCATCAAAGAACAAAAGAATTCCCGCTGATTCGGATTGAAATGTTCCAAAATCCATTAATCCTATGGTTAAATGTTTCGGGAATGATTGTAACGATGGGACTGTTTGTCGTTCCTTTTTTCATTCCCCTTTTGGCACAAGATGTCTTAGGCTACAGTCCCTTGGCCAGCGGTCTTATTCTTATGGGGCAAGTTTTGGGTTGGAACATTGGTGCTGTTCCTGCTGGGAAGTTTATATTAAAAGTTGGGTATAAGAAAGCCATCTTAACTGGAATTGTTTTGCTGTTAGTAGGGGGAAGTATCCTTGCCTTATTTGTTTCGGTTCTAAATTATACGCTGTTACTTATCGTCATGTTTATCTTGGGATTAGGATTCGGTGTTTCAGTCACGGCCTTTACGATTGGTGTTCAAGAAGCCGTCGATTGGAAAGAGCGAGGAGTCTCCACTTCCATTCAGCTTTTTTCACGTAATATAGGAACAACAGTAGGTGTTGCTATTGTGGGAGCTATTTTGAACCTTGCTCAAGGCGGCATGGAATTGATTGATTGTTTTCGGATTGTCTTTATCGTTGCACTGCTCATCACATCTGTAAGTCTATGGACAACATCTAAGATACCTATGGAGAAGCATCTAGAACACAATCAATAGAAGAAGGGCTGCCTTGGTCTGGAAGGCAGCCTTTGTTAATTAATGTCGTAATGCTGTAAAGCATGGTGATAGGGTCTGTTTTGATTTGTTTTTTTTTGAAAGATATTGGTGATTTATCAGAGAAAGTTAATTGACTAATTAAACCTTTATCAGGCTTTTCCTTCCCATTCTGAGTAGAATTGTTCTAGATAAGAAACCATAAATTGATGTCGTTCTTCTGCTAATTTTTTAGCATAATCGGTATTCATTAAGTCTTTTAATTTGAGAAGTTTTTCATAAAAATGATTGATTCCTGTGCTTTTTCCTTGTCGATATTCTTCAGATGTCATGTTTTCACGTGGGCGATTCTCCGGATCATGGATGAGACGAGCTTTTGCACCGCTATAGGCAAACACTCTAGCAATGCCAACTGCACCGATAGCATCTAATCGATCTGCGTCCTGGACAACCTGACCTTCTATCGATCGCATGGGTGGTTTTCCACCGCCTTTAAAAGACATGGAGGAGATAATGTCCATAACATGCTCGATAGTTGGCTCATCTACCTCTTGATCCTGCATCCATGTTTTAACTTTTTCCAAACCTGCTTGTTCATTTCCTGTAATCTTCTCATCCGCAATATCATGGAGCCACGCAGCTAGTTCACAGATGAAAAGGTCGGCTCTCTCTTCTTTGGCAATGGTTTTTGAGGTTTGAGCAACACGATAAATATGCCACCAATCATGTCCACTAGCGTCTTTTTCTAATTCTTGGCGTGCAAAGCTAACTGCTGCTTGTAAGATTTTTTCTTTGTTCATAGACTCAGGTCCTCCGTTGAAAATAATGACATCACTATCTTCAACAATAAAAGAACGATTGAAACTTGTACAGGCTTTCCGCGTATGAAAATAACAATGAGGGGAGGAGGGCAAGAGAGTGGATCAGTACCAGCAATTTATATACAGTCAAATAAAAGAGTGGGAAAAAGAACAGACGGCTACGTGGTTTTTCGATCGGTGGAGTCGTGCTTTACAAAAAAAATTGGATTCGCTCATTCCGGAGGTCGTCCACGAAAAGCTAGCCAAGGCCGTGGAGGGGATGGTGAAATCCATTGCAAGCGGTGTATCCCTTATTCCTCAAAAACAAGAATACGAATACGCGCATCTCTCCTTTGTCATGCGGGATAAGAAAGCCCAAGAAGCGATCGAGATCTACAAGAAAGTTGCAATGGTGGAAGGAGCCGGAACAGGGGCCGGAGGAATTATGCTATCTGCCGTTGATTTTCCTGCGTTTATTGCGATTAAGTTTAAGCTCCTACAGGAGTTATCCAATATTTACGGATATAATATTAAGGACTTTGAAGAAAGAATGTTCATCATTAAGGTTTTTCAACTAGCCTATGCGGGAGATGTGAGCAGAGCGAAAATATATCAAGACCTAAAGGAATGGCCACAAAGAAAGCAACAAATAAGCAGATCAACCTATGAAGATGTGATGGCTTGGCGGACATTTTATGCAGAGTATCGTGAGTCTATAGAACTTCGAAAAATGCTTCAGGTTATCCCGGGACTTGGTGCGATTGTTGGAGCGTGGGCTAATCGATCGATCCTTGATGATCTGGCTGTAACAGCCCAACAGGTTTATCGCTTGCGATATATGCAAGAATGCAATTTGATGTAAAGGTAGACGGTTCTTGTGCAAGCATAATAGTATCGGTTATAGTAAAAACTGTTCTTAATTCAAAAAGAAGGGGCAATAAACAAAGATGGAACAGTTTTTTCGCTTAAAGGAAATGAATACGACTGTGCGAACTGAGGTCGTTGCCGGTATTACGACCTTTTTGACCATGGTCTATATTGTGATCGTCAACCCAGCGATATTATCATCTGCTGGCGTTCCGTTTGAACAGGTATTTATGGCGACAATTATTGCAGCCGTGGTAGGAACCCTGTATATGGCTTTCTTTGCTAACTATCCGATTGCAATTGCACCGGGTATGGGGATGAATGCTTATTTTGCCAGCGTGGTGGCTACCCAAGGTGTAAGCTACCAAGTGGTTTTTGGAACCGTATTTTTATCAGGACTTATATTCATACTGCTTAGTTTCACGAAGTTAAGAGAAACGTTAATTGAATCCATTCCTAGTGCCTTGAAGTATGGAATTACATCAGGGATTGGTTTATTCATTGCCTTTATTGGGCTTAAAATGACAGGAATAGTGGTTCCAAATCCTGCTACCATGGTTGCTTTCGGGGATTTACATGAGCCCGTTACACTCCTTTCTCTGACCGGATTGTTTATTACGTTAATCTTGATGGCTAGGAAATTAAATGGAGCATTATTTATAGGGATGGTTATTACAGCCATCATAGGCTTGTTTACCGGCTTTCTGAAATTCGAGGGAATTGTGTCTGCACCACCTGTTCCTGTAGTATTTGACCTGGATCTAGCTGGGGTATTTACTCATGGACTTTATACTGTCGTGTTTGCCTTTCTTCTCGTTACGATCTTCGATACCACAGGGACTATGATTGGAGTGGCCGAACAAGCAGGATTAATGAAGGGAAATCACTTTCCCCGTGCAAAGTCTGCCTTGATGGCTGATGCTGTAGCCAGTACTGTAGGAGCCTCCTTAGGGACGAGCCCAACGAGTGCTTACATAGAATCCTCCGCTGGTGTAGCTGCAGGAGGGAGAACAGGTCTTACTTCGGTAGTAGTAGCGGTTCTGTTCATTATTTCCATGTTCTTTTCACCAGCAATATCAGCTATCTCTTCTCTTCCTGCTATTACAGGTCCTGTACTCATTATTGTAGGATGTTTTATGATGGAAGGCTTGACGCGAATTGACTGGAAAACGTTCGATGAGGCTTTCCCAGCATTCGTGATTATGCTTAGCATGCCATTAACCTCGAGCATTGCTACAGGGATTGCCATTGGATTTGTCACCTATCCCTTAATGAAATTGGTGAGTGGAAAGGGTCGAGAGGTACATCCCATTTTGTACTTCTTCGGTATCCTATTTGCCATCCAAATGGCGTTTTTTCCGGCCCATTAAAAGGCTAGTATTTTCCGCATATAAAGGAGGTCAGGACAATGATCGGTAAAACATTTATAATCATTGGAGCAATTAATGCATTTCTAACCGTTGCAATAGGAGCTTTTGGGGCCCATGGGTTAAAGGGTAAGATTACGGATGACTTGCTTACGATCTACCAAACTGGGGTTCAATATCATATGTTTCATTCTCTTGGACTCATTGCGGTAGGAATCTTGGCAAGTAAGATGGCTTCAACAGCGATGCTCACATGGTCTGGTTGGGCGATGCTCATCGGTATTATCTTATTTTCTGGTAGTCTTTATGTTTTAAGCCTATCGGGTATTCGAGTCTTAGGAGCAATTACTCCATTTGGAGGAGTGGCTTTTCTCATTGGTTGGGCTCTACTAGCCATTGCTGCATACAGAGGATAATAGGAACTCCTTTTATAAGAAACAGGGAATAGGAGAAAAACTCGCTACATAGCGGGAGTTTCTCCTTTTTTTGTTGTCTATTCTACAAGAATATTTGGGAAATATAGGAGTTATTTAATTAACTAAATAAAAACTAACCCTGATATTCAATTACTTCATGAGCTAAGCCTTGACCATCTGTACCGAAGAGATCATCACGCATATAGGTCTCTGCTTCTTCTTGACTTCCAAATAACATGAGATCTTTGCCTAGCCATTCTGGAGAAGACAAGTATCCTTCGCTATCAAGTAAATCCCCTGTAGGAGTATATTGAATGGCGTATTTACTCATGGGAGTGCCTCCTTTCTAATTCCTTGAACTAATAGTATTAATCCCCACATTTACTCATTTCATTACATGAACTTGTGGTTAATATTACCTGCCTAGAAAGGCGATGTAGGGAACAGATTAAGGGAAGAGGGAGGTGTGCGTCATGGAGAGAAATAAAAAAATTGGAATTCCTCAAGTAGATATCCCAGATGAAGTTACTCATACGAACCAACCTGAAGTCGAAATTACAAATCCCCATCCGGTAGTATCCCAACCAGAGGCAGGGGCCATGCCTGCGGAACCGTCTAGACGAATCGGATTTTAACATTTGAGTAGGAAGACTCTATCTGTCATTCAAGCAGATGGGGTCTTTTTTAAATTAGTAAAAATTGTCATACGATCATAACCGTGGTATGATAACTATATTGTAAACTAAATAAAATTTATGAGTTAACATAAAATGAATAAGGGAGAGGATAAAATATGGCTGATACATTACAGGTTCATGATTGGGGAAAACTTGCAAACGATGTACTAGAAGGAAGAGAGCTTACGAGAGAAGAAGCTCTTTCCATCATCCAAGCTCCAGATGAGGAGTTGCTTCAGATTCTTCAAGGTGCCTTCGTTATTAGACAGAAGTATTATGGAAAAAAAGTAAAGCTCAATATGATTATTAACACGAAGTCAGGGTTGTGTCCTGAAGACTGCGGGTATTGCTCTCAGTCCATTGTGTCGGAAGCCCCTATTGATAAATATGCTTGGCTAACGAAGGAAAAGATTGTGGAGGGAGCTCAAGAAGCAATTCGCCGTAAGGCTGGTACATACTGTATTGTAGCATCTGGACGCCGCCCAACGGACAGAGAGATAGATCATGTGGTTAGTGCGGTGGAAGAGATCCGGTCGACGACAGATCTGAAAATCTGCTGTTGTTTAGGCTTCTTGAATGAAGAACATGCCTCGAAGCTAGCCAGTGCAGGGGTTCATCGATATAACCACAACTTAAATACGAGCAAAGAAAATTATGAAAATATATGCTCTACTCATACGTATGAAGATCGTGTGGATACCGTTGAAAAAGCGAAGGATGCCGGAATTTCCCCATGTTCAGGTGCAATCTTTGGTATGGGGGAAACGGATGAAGAAGCGGTTGGGATTGCTTTTGCATTAAAAAGTGTAGATGCAGATTCGATTCCCTGTAACTTCCTCAACTCGATTGATGGAACTCCATTAGAGGGCCGTCAAGAATTAACTCCAAGAAAATGTTTGAAATTATTAGCTATGATGAGGTATGTCAATCCAACGAAAGAAATTCGCATCTCCGGAGGTCGCGAGGTCAATCTTCGATCATTGCAGGTGATGGGGTTATATGCAGCTAATTCTATTTTTGTCGGGGATTATTTAACTACAGTGGGTCAGGAGCCTACTGCGGATTGGGGAATGATTGAGGATCTTGGATTTGAAATTGAAGAATGTGCCCTTTAATTCCTATTCGAGAAAATGGTATAGTAAAGAGAAATACATACCATCCTAGGTAATAAAGGGGGAATTATCATGGATTTATCGATGTTGCAACAGATGTTGAACTCCGTTGGAGAAATGTTGCCGAAGTACATTGAGACTCTTGAAGCTGATTTCGAAAAGGAACACGGTTCCCTAACGGATGAGCAGCGCGAAGTTTTTTCTTTCGTACAAAAAAAGGCGAAAGAGTTTATCTCGCAAATTAATCCAATGGGCTAAGCTCATCTAATTTAAGGAGTGAGTTCTATGTCTGAAAAAAAGGTCATTATGTACTCTCAGCCTACCTGACCTCCGTGTCATACAGCCAAGGCTTGGCTAACCGATCAACAGATCCCGCTTGAGGTTCGTGATATTCGGGTCAACCCGGATTATATCGATGAACTCATTCAACTAGGCGCGAACATGACGCCGACGTTTAAGATTGGGGAAGAAATTATTATTGGATTTAATCCCGAACAACTTAAAGATATCTGGGAAGCCTACAAGCTCTCCTAAAAAGAAAAAGAGTCTGATTCTTATCAGGCTCTTTTCCTTTTTCTTCCTGCTGCTATAATATAATGTTAATAGCGAAAAAAAGAGGAGTTGTCCTAAATCTGTGGTTTAATATATATCGTGTAATTTTAATTAAGTGTAAGGAGCATCAGGGATGAGTTGGATGCGTTATCCAAGAGAGTTGTGGATCTTAGCCATCGGTATGGTCATTAATGTAACGGGAATGTCGTTTCTATGGCCTTTAAATACGATATATATTAGTCAAGAACTAGGGAGATCTGTTTCCCAAGCTGGCTTTATTCTCATGCTTCACGCCGGAGCTGGGATCTTTGGTAGTTTGTTAGGTGGATATTTACACGATCGAATCGGGGGAAAGAAGACCATTCTGATCAGTGTACTCGCCTCGGCTTGTTTGGTCTTTTCCCTTGCTTACAACCAGGGGTGGATGGCCTATATCACTCTCATGATTTTGCTTGGCTTTAGTATAGGAATGATATTTCCTGTCATGTATGCGCTGGCTGGGGGAATCTGGCCCGAGGGCGGGAGAAAGAGTTTTAACTTAATGTACATCACCCAGAACTTAGGAGTAGCTATCGGCTCATCGTTGGGCGGGTTGGTTGCACAATACTCTTTTCAGTATGTTTTTTTAGTCAATGGATTGACTTACTTGTTGTTTTTGCTCATTATTTGGTTTGGACTAAGGGATCAGCAGGTCAAGCAGGAAAAGCAACCGGAACAAGGAAAGAGCGAAGGGCAGTCCTATCGCGGATCAGGCGTAATCTCCTTGGTAGTGTTGTGCTTCGGATTCATGGTCTGTTGGATTAGTTACGTTCAATGGCAGACTAGTATTTCCTCTTATATGAATGAGCTGGGTTTTTCTCTTTCTTTCTATAGCTTTCTTTGGGCAGTCAATGGATTACTTATTATCCTGCTTCAACCGGTTAGCGGGTATGTGACCATTTACGTTCTACCTTCCTACCGCAAGCAGTTGTTGGTTGGGATCATGTTTTTTGTAGCATCTCTTGTTGTATTAAGTCAAAGTCAAGTGTATATGGGATTTGTCATTGGGATGGCAATTATGACCTTAGGAGAGATATTGATATGGCCAGCCGTTCCATCGATTGCTGCTGAACTGGCTCCAGTAGGAAAGAGTGGATTTTATCAGGGGATTGTGAATGGGTCAGCGACAGGTGGGCGCATGATGGGACCTTTAATTGGGGGGCTCCTTTATGATTTGTATAGTCCTCAGATCTTGTTCTATTGCATGATGAGTTTTTGTGTAATTGCTTATCTTTGCTTTACCTATTATGATCGTTTGTTGAAGACAGTAGGAGTGAAGAAGGAAGAACCTGTTTATAATACTAAAGGATAAGAGTCTCCCAATGTATGGGGGGCTTTTCTTTTTTTAAAAAAGAGATAGAGGCGGGTTACAAGCATTCTTGAACTTCATTATTGAAATGGCTAGACTATAAAAAGGGATTTTGGACACTCTCGAAAAGCAGGGGGCAATAAAATGATAACCACCGAGTTTAAAAAGTTTGAGGAAATAAGAGATGGGTTACTATCACATCCATTGTATAAAGACATGGATCATCCGGAAAAAATAAAAGTCTTTATGAAGCACCACGTATTCGCTGTATGGGACTTCATGAGTTTGTTAAAAAGATTGCAGCAGTCCGTTACCTCCGTATCTGTTCCCTGGATGCCTTATGAAACGCCAGCCTATAGTCGTTTTATTAACGAGATTGTATTGGGCGAGGAATCAGATGAAGATGGACAGGGTGGATATGCAAGTCACTTTCAGCTCTATCTAGAAGCAATGAGAGAAGCCGGGGCAGATACGGAGCCAATCGAGCAGTTTATTGAGAAGGTAAAGAGCGGTGTTCCTTACGAGGAGGCGCTTCAACAGAAAAATATCCCACTAACGGTTCAAAACTTTGTACTTTACAATTTAGAGCTCGCGGGTAATGGGAAGACACATGAAGTAGCAGCTGCTTTCTTCTATGGAAGAGAAGATCTGATTCCAGATATGTTTCAATCTCTATTAGATGCATTAAAGGCAGAAGGAACGTCTAATGCCAGGTTGGAGTACTACTTGAAGAGACATATCGAGTTGGATGGCGATGAGCATGGGCCCTTAGCAGAAAGACTTCTAAGAGACCTATGTGGAGGAGATGCAAAGAAAGAGCAAGAGGCCATTAACGTTGCACAAAAATCCCTACGAGTGCGAAGTGTCTTGTGGGACGGAGTGCTAGAAGAGATTCGCAACAAAGGTTTGTAGGGAGCTAGAGGTACGCGGTCTTTAGAGTCTAGGTAGGTTATCGGATAAGCGGAGAATTTCCGGTTACTTTTCGTCTTGGGGCAAAAAGGGGGGGAATAAGCGGATAAATTCCGTTTATTCCCGTTGAAAAGTACATTTTGACTGCATTTTAGCATAATAGAGGAAAATATTCCGATTAAAAGGCCCGATTTCCCCTCCCCAGTAGAAATAACGGAAATTTCTACGCTTAACCCCCACCCCACTCACTCCATCTCTCTTGTAAAGCGAATAGGCCAGGCGCGCCCCCTGTATGCCAAAATAGGACGGATGAGCCACGAGCAATGACTCCTTTTTCTACTAGGTCCATGAGACCTGCCATAGTTTTAGCCGTATAGACGTGATCAAGTAGTATGCTCTCTTCGCTAGCCATTATTTGGAGGGCTTTCATTCCTTCAGGTGTCGGCTTGGCATAACCACTTCCGATGTATTGATCATAAATGCTGAGATCCTCTAACGCAGGCTCTCCAGACAACGGCACAGAATCTGTAGACAAAGTACGAGCATCTTTTATACAATCGATAATTCTCTCTTTTATCTCCTGGGAGGGAAGCCAAGGGCTTACTCCGATGAGCTTTGAAGAGGCTTGTACGGCTTGATGTCCCATATAGATCCCGGCAAACGTTCCACCCGAACCCGCTGTGACGAACTCGAAATCAAAGCTTAGTTGTTTTTCTTGTCGTTGTTGATCCATTTCTTGATAGGCATCGATATAACCTAGGGTGCCGATCCCGTTGGATCCACCGACTGGAATAATATAAGGCTTTCTTCCCTTTGCCTTCATTTCTTCCGCAAGTCTAAGCAAGGCATCATCCATTTCGCGTGGATGACGAGGAAAGAAGTAGTGCACTTCTGCTCCAACTAGCTTATTGATTAATAGATTTGCTGTTGTTTCCTCAGGGGGCTTTCCTGATAAGAGTAGAACAGGATGTAGGCCTAATCTCTTCGTTAAGGCAGCTGTTGTTTTAGCATGATTAGACTGAGGACCACCTGTTGTTATAATGGTGTCTGCTCCTTTATCTAGAGCATCGGCAAGAAGGTATTCTAGTTTTCTTATTTTATTCCCACCTGTCACCATGTCACCGGTCAGGTCGTCTCGTTTAACCCACAGATCAATCCGAAGAAGTTCACCTAAGCGAGTTAGAGGTTCTAAGGGGGTTGGCTTTTGGGCTAGAGTTAATCGTCTCATCCATTCACGTCCCTTCATTCTCGTAACTTCATGATACCATACCCCATAAGTTTCCACTCAAGTTCCAGCAAAAAAAGAAAAAACGCCCCACCCTAAGATCAGGGCAAGACGCTCAGGAATTTTTAGAAGATTTTCTTTTGCTGCTGATCCGCTTTAATAATTTCTACCGCCTCACGGAAGCGTTGGGAGTGAATGATTTCACGCTCTCGAAGGAAGCTTAAACTGTCTTTGAGATCTACGTCATCTGTCATGTTAATAAGCCATTGATAGGTGGCGCGAGCCTTTTCTTCTGCGGCAATATCTTCATACAAGTCCGCGATCGGATCTCCTTTCGCTTGTATGTAGGATGCTGTCCATGGAACGCCGGCTGCATTGTGATAGAAAAGGGCTTTATCATGATTAGCGTAATGAGCGCCGAGGCCTGCTTCCATGAGCTGATCAGGGGTAGCATCTTTGGTTAATTTATAAACCATCGTAGCGATCATTTCTAGGTGGGCTAATTCTTCCGTCCCAATATCGTTTAACAGTCCGATCACTTTATCTGGGACAGTATAACGTTGATTCAGATAGCGGAGGGCAGCAGCCAGTTCACCATCGGCTCCACCATATTGCTCAATAAGAAATTTAGCCATTCTCGGATCACATTTACTTACACGAACGGGGTACTGAAGCTTCTTTTCATAGATCCACATAGCGAGTCCCTCCTTTTCGTTTTACACTTGCCACGGCCATGGAGCAGAATCCCAGGTCCAAGGGTAGGTCGAATAACTGTTGCCAAAATGGTACATGGGACCGAACATGGATTGGAATTTGTTTTTTAGAGCCATGCTTTTTTGTACACATTCATTGTATTGATTGATTGCTTTATGATCGTGAGGATGAGTATCCAAGTAGAGCGTAAGCTCTACCAGGATAAAGTCGACAGCTTGCATTTCGTAAAGCAGTTCGTAATATTGTTTTTTCTGATCTTCGGTCAACTTTCTTTCTTCACTCATTTAGGATCCTCCTCTCGTATGCCTTTGTCTTTGTAAGGATTGGTATAAGGGGCATAGAGGGCTGGCCATAAAGTTCCGTGTCTAAGGGCTTCGTAGGGTGTGAATTGTGGAAGGTTGTAGGGTTGAAACCCCATGTACAGCTGCGGTGGCGTTTCATAGGTTTTGACTCTCATAGGTGGGCAGGGGTCTAAAGGACTGCTATAGGGGAACCACTTTTTTCTAGTTGTATACACAGGCAATCCTCCTTATATCTTCGTTACCACTATCTTATTGAGAGGGACAATCTGTTTAGAACAAAAAAACACAGGTCTAAGTTTGTGATCCTTGTGTAAGAAAATATGACATACAAAGAAAAATGTTTTGAATGAAATAATTTTGAATTTTGTAGTATGATAGAGAGGGAAATCAATAGAGAGGTGACTGAAAGGTGAATATCTTAAGAATTGATATGGAAAAGTTGGAGTATAAATATGAAGAGCTAGCGGACGAGCTTTTGTTGCTCGGTGGGAGGGCTTTGACTTCGAAGATTGTCCACGATGAAGTGCCAGGAACCTGTCATCCGCTAGGACCAAATAATAAATTAGTTATCTCTAATGGAGTGCTTACAGGATCATTGGCATCCAGTGCAGAGCGAAGCTCTATGGGAGCAAAAAGTCCTCTTACGGGTGGAATAAAAGAGAGTAACGCCGGAGGAACAGCAGGGCTGCAGATGGGAAGATTGGGACTTAGAGCCATTGTATTTGAAGGGCTGCGAGATGATTTTCAGATCGTCTATATTAATAAGGACGGAGTCCGTTTTGACTCAGCGGAAGATTTGCTTGGTAAGCCGTTAAGCGAAGCAGCAGAGCTTCTATATGAAAAATACGGAAGTAACATTGGCTATTATATGATTGGTGTTTCCGGGGAGATGAAGATGCTAACTGCAGCCATTGCCAATGGTGACAAGGATAAGAACCCAACCCGATTCTATGGACGCGGTGGATTAGGTGCGGTAGCTGGAGTTAAAGGGATCAAAGCAGTCATCTTTGATGACAGTGGTATAGCCAGAAACAAGCCTAAGGATGCTGAGAAGTTCAAGCAAGCTATGAGAACCTACACGGAATGGCTCCGTGAAGCTCCTGCGACAAGCAAGTCCTTTCCGGAGCTTGGAACAGCGGCTTTAGTTAGAACGACAAACAAGCTAGGCGCTTTGCCAACTCGTAACTTCTCTACAGGTAGCTTCGAGGGACACGAGAATATTAGTGGGGAGAAGCTTCGTGAGATCATCTTAGAGCGTGGTGGGGAAGGCACACCAACACATGCCTGTATGCCTGGTTGTGCCATTCGTTGCTCTAACATCTATGCCGATGCTAATGGAAAGATGGTTACTTCTCCAATCGAATATGAGAATATCGGATTGCTAGGATCTAATCTCGGGATTGATGATATGGACACGGTTGTGGAACTCAATCGCTTATGTAATGAATATGCTGTCGATACGATTGAAACAGGGGCTGCAATCGGTGTAGCAATGGAAGCTGGACTTTTAGCTTTTGGAGATAGACAAGGGGCTATCAATTTACTTGAAGAAGTGGGTAAGGGAAGCCCGCTTGGCCGTATCATAGGCGGTGGAGCAGAACTAGTTGGGAAGGTCTATGGCATTCGTAAGGTACCAGCTGTTAAGGGACAATCGATGCCTGCTTATGATCCAAGAGCAATTAAGGGATTAGGGGTGACGTATGCTACGTCTCCACAAGGGGCAGATCATACGGCAGGACAAACCATCCGTGCTCAAGTTAACCATCTTTCTCCGGAAGGACAAGTGGAAGCCTCTAAGAAAGCGCAATTAACCAACATGATCTATGATGTACTAGGACTGTGCTACTTTGGTGCTTCAGCTGTGGCAGGTCGATTCGAAGTACTTGCTGATCTTGCTTCGGGTTATACAGGTGTAGAATTTACTGCCGAAGATATGATTGATATGGCAAAGGAAACGATTCGTATGGAGCATGCTTTTAATCGTGCTGCCGGGTTCTCCAAGGCCCATGACCGTTTGCCAGAGCATTTCTACCTTGATGAAAATCCAGCAAGTAAGACGAAGTTTGATGTGCCAGATGAGGAGCTAGATCTAATCGGTGTGGAAGGATATTAATGAGAATTAAAGTTGTCTCGTTTATTGTAGGCAAGACGGAATTGACAGGAGAATATAACCTATCTTCAACAATGAGCATAGCCGAATTTCTGGAGTCGCTTGGGGTGAGTTGGGACAATGAAGCCCTAGTGGTCGTAAACAATAAGATATTCGGAGGACAATACCAGCTTAAGGATGGGGATGAGATTCATTTGCTCACTCCCATTCTTGGTGGATAAATGTTATAATAGTCAAAAAATTAGTTTCGTAGAGTCGAGGAGGAATAGAGATGAGCGTAGTAGAAGAAAAAGGATATTTTGGTCAATTTGGCGGTAGTTTTGTTCCACCTGAATTGCAGGAAGTATTGAATTATCTGTCCGATCAATTCGATAAGTATAAGAATGATCCTGACTTTAATGAGGAGTTCCGTTACTATCTGCGTGAATATGTGGGTAGAGACAATCCACTGACATTGGCTAAGCACCTAACGGAAAAATTGGGAGGAGCCAAGATCTACCTCAAGCGCGAGGACCTCAATCACACGGGTTCACACAAGATTAACAATGTGGTGGGACAAATCCTTTTAGCTAAGCGCATGGGAGCCAAGCGGGTAATTGCAGAAACTGGTGCTGGTCAGCATGGAGTGGCGACAGCGACAGTGTGTGCCATGTTTGGGATGGATTGTGTCATCTATATGGGAGCAGAGGATACGAGAAGACAAGCGCTGAATGTATTCCGCATGGAGCTCCTCGGAGCGAAGGTAGTGGCGGTTGAGAAGGGACAAGGGCGTCTGAAGGACGCGGTGGATGAAGCGCTTGGCGACTTGGTGCGCAACTACGAGAATACCTTTTATCTCTTAGGCTCTGCTGTAGGTCCTCATCCGTTTCCTACGATGGTCAAGCACTTCCAATCGGTCATCAGTGAAGAATCGAAGAGACAGATCCTGGAGAAAGAAGGAAGACTTCCCGATGCGATCATCGCATGTGCCGGAGGGGGTAGCAATGCGATTGGTTCTTTTGCACATTATATTGAGGAGCCAAGTGTCCGCTTGATTGGTGTGGAGCCTGATCAGGCGCCTACGCTGAATGAAGGTGTCCCCGCGGTTATTCATGGATTTAAGTGTTTGGTATTACTAGATGAGCAGGGGAATCCTAGACCGACGTATTCCATTGCTGCAGGATTAGATTATCCTGGGATTGGCCCGGAGCATAGCTACTTAAAGGAATCCGGAAGAGCGGAATACTATATGGTAAGCAATGAAGAAGTCTTAGAAGCATTCCAAGTTCTATCTAAGACGGAAGGGATCATCCCAGCACTAGAAAGTGCTCATGCGGTGGCCCATACCCTCAAGCTTGCACCAACCATGTCACCTGATCAGATCATTATCGTCAATATCTCTGGTCGTGGGGATAAGGATGTAGAACAGGTTTTTCATATGTTAAAGAAGTAAAAAAGTAAAGGAGTTTACATCATGGCACATTTCGCAGCAATTCTTTACATGCAAGACGTAGAAAAAAATCAGGAATACCGTCCGCAGCATTTAGCTTACCTAGAAGAATTAGCAAAGCAAGGAAAGGTCCATGCCAAGGGTCCATTCGTAGATGGAGCAGGTGGTTTGGTTATTTATGTTGCTGATTCCTTAGAAGACGCGAAGGAATTAGCCGAGAAGGATCCCTACGTCATCGAAGGCGCTCGTCGCCTCGAGTTGCACGAATGGAAAATGTCCAATTAGAAGGAAGAGAGGGTGCTCCATGGGAACACCCTCTTTTTCTTTTTGATGGGTTAACGCTGTAACATGCGAGTTCTCACATTGACATCTTCATCACCGGTAATCAGGGCATTTCCTTGATCGGTCCCATACCCTCGATTGTTGAAGGCATCATATCCTCTGCTCATTGGAACATGTCCTACTCGGTCGGTATAGATCGTGCGATTACGTCCGCCATCGTATACGTCATCGACATCATGATAGTTCACATTATAGATGTGGCGGTCGTAGCCATAACCACCCATGTCCCTCGTACCCGCGGTTCCACACGCTGTAATAGCAACACTTAAGGAAAAAATGGACACTAAAGCGGCTAACTTCTTCATTTAAAGCACCCCTTTTCCTTTTCGTTGTGTTCCCATCTTTCCTATTGTGGGGATTTGTAAGAATTTTTATTTATGCCAAAAAAAGAGAAACTATCGCTTCCCTTGGGACGTCTAATTTAATAGAAACTAAAATGAAAGAGGGGAAACAATGGGAAAAGCTATTCGCGGTTTAGTCGCAACCATGATACTGCTGTTTAGTTTTCAACTAGCCGCATTCGCCGACACACAGACAAAACTCAGACTTGGGAATGACCTCTTACTTGAAAATTACTCCTATTTAATTGATGGGAAGAAGGTCGGCTTAATTACAAATCAGACAGGAGTGAACAGTGAAGGGAAAAGAACGATTGACATGTTGCATCAGTACCCTTCAGCTGAACTTGTCGCTATCTATGCGCCTGAGCATGGAATTGATGGTGTGGCCAAGGCTGGAGAATACGTTGAGTCCTATGTTGATCCCACCCTGAAACTACCTATATATAGTTTATACGGTAAGACTCGCATGCCCACCCCGGATATGTTAAAGGGCATAGATGTCCTGCTTTTTGATATTCAAGACATCGGCGCGAGAAGCTACACGTATATTTCAACTTTAAACTATTGTATGATTGCAGCTCAGAAACAAGGAATTCCTCTAGTGGTGCTAGATCGACCTAATCCCTTGGGAGGGGAGATCGTAGATGGACCGGTATTAGAAGAGCCTTATAAGACTTTCGTTGGAGTAGATATCCTGCCCATGGCGCATGGTATGACGGTAGGAGAAATGGCTCAGTACTTTAATCGAAACATTAACTCTGATTTGATTGTCGTTCCTATGGAAGGATACTCACGTAAGATGCTGTTTCAAGATACAGGGCTTCCATGGATACCCACCTCGCCGAATATTCCTGACCTGAAATCCGTTATGGGCTATATGGCAACCGGGCTTGGTGAAGGAACAGGTATTGTTCAGAGAGATAAGTTCACTTGGATTGGCGGGAAGGGGATTGATTCTAAGCGCTATGCCGATCTAATGAATCATGCAGGTCTGCCGGGAGTACGCTTCATACCGGAGAATAAGGCGAATCAAGGAGGCGTAAGGCTTGAAGTTACGGATCCTTATACATTTAATCCAGCGAAATCGGGGATTTATGCTTTAACGTATGCTTGGCAGTTAACTCGATTCCAAGTGCCTGTTAGCGGAAAAACGGTAGTCATGTTTGATAAAATTATGGGAACGAATAAAATCGGTCAATACCTTAAGCAAGGACTATCTCCTCAGCAGATTGAAGCGAACTATGCGTTAGAATTAGAGAGGTTTAAAGAGGAACGCAAGAAATACCTTATCTATGAAAGTGAAGGCAGCAGTGTACCAGCGATTCAAAAGAAAGTCTTGGAAGGTGGAATCGTAAGCAACAAAAAGTCATATGTTCCTATCGAAGCGTTATTGGGTCAGTTTGGTTATACCGTACAGCACGATGACAGTACGCGCAGGATAACCGCTACTAAAACGGGCAAACATGTGATTTTTGATGCGAATTTGACTCCGATGCTTGTATGGGTAAACGATGTACCTATTCCATCAACGATTGATCCTTTCATGAAGGATGGAGTAGCTTACATGCCGGCAAACTTTATTACCTGGTTAGAAAAAAGTCATCAACAAACCGTGGGGAACGTTGTTCGCATTACGACGGCTGATCTAGAGGTTGAGGTATTGCTGCCACCACCACCCACCCCAAAACCACAGCCCCCGGCACTGCCGAAACCAACTAAACCCATTGCGGGAAAGGTGGCCTATTTAACCTTTGATGATGGACCTTCTAATTTGACAGGACCCATCCTAGATATTTTAAAGGCGCACCAGGTAAAAGCGACCTTCTTTGTTATAGGAAAAAATATCAAGGGTCACGAAAAGATCATGAAACGAGCGATTGCAGAGGGGCATGTTGTCGCAGGTCATACGTTTACACATGATTATAATAAGATCTATCGGAATGTTGAAGCCTTCTTCAAGGATTTAGAGGAGGGGAACAAAGAGATTGAACGAGTGACGGGGATGAAACCAACCATCTTCCGCTTTCCTGGGGGAAGTAATAACGGAGTAAGTAAGCTGGCTCAGGATCCCCAATTATACGGGAAAGATCAAACCATTATGAAAGATATCGTAAAAGAGTCAGGGAAGAGTGGGTATACGTACTTTGACTGGAACGTGAGCTTAGCCGACGCATCACCGACTGGTTATACAGCCGAAAGTGCCCTTCAACGGGTAAAAGAAGGCGCTAAGGGTAAAAAAGAGATTGTTGTTCTTGCTCATGACACGGCGCCAAAGAAGAATACTGTTAAAGCTCTTCCGGATATTATTCAGCATCTTAAAGAAGAAGGATTTAGTTTTAAGACGTTAGAAGCTGGTGTAGAAGGGTTTAAGTTTTTGAAGTAAGAGGGCTATTGAGCCCTCTTTTTTTCAGTTCGTAAACCATTTGCTCATCCATGTCTTCCTGGCTTTCACTTCTTCCATGGAGGGAACCTGATAGGGATCATAGGCGAGTCGCACTTTTGTCACCTTGCTGGTTATTTCATCAAGGGCTACGAGGTCGGTTTCCGATAGTTCTAGTAAGGAAGTCTTCCCCATGGCACGTATGGCCACTTTGATCTCCTCGATATAAGAGTTAAAAAAGTTCTCCAAATGAGTTGCTGCTAAATCCTCATCTAATTCATCAGCCAAAGTCCCTGGATAAAAGGCTAATTGTGTAGGGGGCTCCCAAGGAATGGCTTTAGTTACTTGTTCATGCGTCATGGCCCATAGCGGAGCTGTACCTAGATAAACACCATCTGCACCGAGCGCAAGTGCCTTCATACACTGACCGGGATTGGAGAAGCCACCTCCGATTAATAAACTAATCTTTTGCTTCACTCCGCGACGGCGCAGATACTGGACTGCCCTTGACAACGCATAGATGGTAGGCAGTCCAAAATCATCTTCAAGAATGGGAGGTCCTCCCTTCGTTCCTGCTTGTCCTCCGTCAATGCTTATAAAATCAACCCCGGCGTGTATACATACCTCTAAGTCCGCTTCTAAGTTTGCACTAGCACAGATTTTAACACCGATCGGTACACCGTCGGTTATCGTGCGAAGTTTTTTGACTAACCTCTTAAGATCAGTAGGTTTGTTAATTTCCTTGTGACGAGAGGGAATAACTAAATCCTCCCCCGGTTTCACGTTCACCATCTCCCTAGCGCGACCTTGCAGGAACTCCGGAGGGATGCGGCTCGCTGCAGCAGCTGAGGCCCCTTGTCCAATGTGAATCTCAATGGCATCCGCTTGTCGAAGCTTTTCGGGATCCGCTGTCCATGGTCCTGAACTGTATTGCATGATCAAATATTTGCTGATTTCCCGGTCCTCCGGCAAGAGAGGCCCTTCCCCGGTATTGGAGGCAGTTCCTACAGCTGAGGTTGCTTTAGCCGCGGCAATCTTAAGTTTCTCAGATACCCCAATCCCATATCCCCAGGCACCAAGCATGATGGGAATGTCTAAAGTAAGAGGTCTCTTAGCTTGTGGCCCTATTGTAATCTTGGTGTCTACGGGAGCATCGTCCGGTGCAGGCAAGATAGCAAGTTGAGCAGGTGAGAAGATGAGACCATCAAAGTGAAGAAATTTCCGCGGACTGCCAAACGGCCTTTCTATCACTTTACCTGATTCAGCACGCAGACTGTTCTCGACAACCGAAGTAGGAGGAGTTCTTGTTATTGCCGTGACCATCTCCCAAATATTCTCAGGGTACCGGTCCTTCATGATTCTTTTAATAAACGCCCCAAGGATAAGTTGGGTCAGTGGTCTCATGAACAGTACGGATACAATAGCTGTAAACAGGATAGCTAGCAAGGCACCGGAAAATGAACCGATGATAAAGGAAAGCCAGTTAGGTTTCATTTTGTTCCCGCCTTTCCTGGTCGGTTATTTTAATTCCAAGTATAATTTTCCATCTTTCTTCTAAAAATATCCTTAACAAAGGGAACGCGAATCTGATACGAATACGGAAGAAAAAAGGTGGGAAGACAATGTTCGGGTTGTTTAGGAGAAATAAGACTAGAATACAGCAGCAAAGGAATAGCAAGAATGGGTCCCATGAATTTCCCAATACCATTTTTTCTTCCGTTCAACAAAACGTAGACAACATTCGTAAAATCATGAGCTCTCCGGACGATCTCATCACAAGGGTATTTACCATCGCAAACACTAACCATGCCTGTGCGGTCATATGTATTGATGGGTTAGTAGATAAAGACTTAATAAACGATAAAATCATAAGAAATATTCAGCTCCAAGTGACTCAGTTGGATAACCCCATTTCTCTATCTGCATCAAAGATCCTGCAAGAGCTGGAAAACGCCGTCGTTTCTGTTGGGGAAATCACAAAAGCGTCGACGCTGGATGATGTGATGTACGCCATACTGTCAGGTGACACGGTTCTATTTGTGGATGGTACTGCTGAGGTTCTTATTGTAGGAGGTAAAGGCTGGGCAAGCCGAGGAGTAGAGGAACCGGTTACTGAAGCGTTGGTTCGGGGACCAAGGGATGGCTTTACTGAAAATCTGCGTACGAACACAGCTCATATCCGGAGGCATCTTCGAGACCCCAATTTGCGATTCGAGTCTTTTAAAGTGGGAAGGCGATCCAAAAAAACGCTCGTGCTCTGCTATGTCGACGGAATCGTAAATCCTGCCCTAGTAAAGGAGGCTCGCCGTCGCATTCAATCCATAGACTTGGACGATGTTCCAGAGTCTGGGTATATTGAGCAGTGGATTGAAGACAGCTTTCTTTCCCCTTTCCCCCAGATACAGCATACCGAGAGGCCAGATAAGGTTGCCGCGGGTATCGTACAAGGCAGAATAGCTTTAATTTTGGATGGTTCTCCTTTTGCTTTGGTGATGCCGATGACGCTCGCTTCCAGCATGCAGTCGCCTGAAGATCATTATGAACGTTGGCTAATTGGAACCTTGCTCCGTGTGTTAAGATACGGCGCAGCTTTTTTGGCTACCTTTCTTCCAGCTTTATATGTTGCACTTGTTTCGTATCACCCGGGTATGATTCCTTCCAAGCTTGCTTTTTCCATCGCTGGCACGCGAGAAGGAGTTCCGTTTCCCGCTGTCGTAGAGGCAATTATTATGGAAGTTACGCTAGAGTTGCTTCGAGAAGCAGGGATACGCCTCCCTAAACCAATTGGCCAGACGATTGGCATCGTTGGTGGCTTGGTCATAGGAGAGGCGGCTGTATCTGCTGGGATTGTCAGTCCGGTCATGGTCATTGTCGTGGCGGTCACCGCTATTTCGTCCTTTGCCATGCCGGCTTATAGCTCAGCCATCGCTCTTCGTATGCTTCGCTTTCCGATTGTGCTTGCGGCTTCGATATTTGGTCTATATGGAGTCATCTTATGCTATATCATGATCAACATTCACATTGCCAACTTGAAAAGCTTCGGTATTCCGTATTCAACTCCTTTTGCACCAAACTTTTTAAATGATTGGAAGGACTTAGTGATTAGAGCGCCGCTAACTATGCTGGGCAAAAGGCCACAGATGCTTCAAACGGAGGATAAAGACCGGATGTACCAAGGGGGGAGAAAAAAGTGAAATCCTTTGAATATGGGGATGAAGAGGTCAGTAATAAAGAGATAATGATTTCTGTAACGGCCATGATCATAGGAGCCGGCATCTTGACTTTACCAAGAGGAATTGCGAAAGTGACGATGGGATTGGATGGCTGGCTGTCCATAATCCTAGGAGGAGGCATAGCGATGTTATTTGCTTGGGTTTGCGCCAAGCTTGCTTCGCGTTTTCCGCGTAAGGCATTTCTGGAGTATGCCACTCTACTTGTTACCAGGCCAGGAGCTATCATCCTTACTTTGCTTTTTGGGTTTCACTTTCTATTTTTTACAGCCTATGAGATGCGTGTCGTAGCTAATATTTCTAAAATTTACTTGTTTGACCAAACACCTGTTGAAGCTCTTGGTCTGGTATTCCTGCTTGTGGTTGTTTACGCTGTGTCAGGTTCAAGAGTGGGCATTCTTAGAATAAATTTAATGTTTATGCCGATCGTATTATTCATAGCCACCGCAGTAGTTTTGATGAACCTTAACTTTTTTGAGTTCGATAACTTAAGGCCCTTTTTTACGAGCGATTGGAAGGGATATCTTGAAGCTACAAGAGAAACAAGCTTTACTTTTCTTGGTTTTGAAGTTTTATTGTTCTATGTTGCTTTATCCAATCAGCCACAAAAAGCACCAAAAGCAGCGATCTTAGGTGTTTCAATTCCCATCTTATTGTATCTGGTAGTTTACTTCATTGTCATTGGGGTCTTCGGACCGCAGTCAACAGCCCAAATGGTGTATCCAACCATTGAATTAGCTAAGGAAGTAGAGGTGCCTGGGCAATTTTTTGAACGGTTTGAATCCATTTTTTTTACGATTTGGATAATGGCTCTATTCAGCACTTCAGCGATGGCCTTGGATATTACGGTGATGTGTCTTAAATTCATATGGCCTAAGGTGAAGAAAGTGACGTTTGTTTTCATTCTTAGTCCAGTTATTTATATGATTGGGATGTTTCCAGAAAATCAAATTTCGGTAACAAATCTAGGGAATTTCATTAGTTATTCCGGCATTGGTTTGGCGGTCTTTATTCCAACGCTATTGTTAATTCTAGCAAAGGTTAGAGGGGTGAAGGGGCATGCGTAGGGTTGTGATAGGGTGGATGATGATTTGCTTGTCTGTCGTTATCACAGGATGCTGGGATCGAGTTGAAATAGAAGAGAGAGGTTTTGTTATCGGGGTGGCGATTGATCTGGCAGAAAGTGAAAAAGATGATCAAAGTATGGAATCGGCAGAGAGGCCTAAGGGAAAGGAACGATTTGTGGTCACGTTTCAATTTGTAATACCGGAAGCCTTAAAAACAGAGGGAGGGGGAACTGCAAAGCCCTTCCTAAACCTTTCAACAGAATCAGAAACAATGATGGAGGCTGTTCGACAGTTAGCTACTCGGACTAGCCGGACAGCTAATTTTTCACATATTAAAGTACTTATTGTTTCAGATGAAGCAGCAAAAAAAGGAGCCTTTGCTGATGCAATTGACTTGTTTCTTCGGGATCATGAAATGCGAAGAGGTACAAAAGTGTTTATCTCTGATGGAAAAGCAAGAGACGCACTCGATATTGAGCAACCAATTGAAAAATTGCCCGTCATGTTCATTCGGTCAGTTGCTGAGAATACGCATCGTACAGCGAGGATGTATCCTACAGTCCGAATAGGAGATCTCCATGACAAGCTGCTTAGCAAAAGGAGCTATGGTGTTCCCCGAATTATCAGCACAAAGGATGAAGTGAAAATTGCCGGAACCGCAGTTATACAAGGGAGAGAGAATAAGATGGTAGGTTGGCTGGGGGAGGAAGAGACGATCGGCCTCAACTGCATACTAGGTGAAGTGGAAGGAGGCGTCGAAAAAATTGAACTGGGGGATAGCCTGGTTGTTTATGAATACCGTGGGAAAAGCAGTTCAATAGACGCCGACGTCTCAAACAAAGAAAATATCAAATTTACCATTACCATTGAGACAGAAGGGATGATTCCCGATTCTATGGAAACCGTCGATTGGCAAGATCCAAAAGTGGTCAAAAAGGTTGAAGAGAGGGTTCAAGAGGAAACCTTAAGAATAGCCTATCGGGCAGCAAACAAGCTGCAAAAGGAATTCAAAGTCGACGCGATGAGACTAGGGGAATACCTACATGATTACCATCCCGATGTATGGGCTGTCTTAAAAGATGACTGGGATACTGGGAAACATTACTTCTCGAAAAGTACTATTCAACTTGAAGCAAAAGTGATTGTCAGAAATTCAGGTGTAATCTATAAATCTGAACCGATGCAAGGTGGGTAAAAATATGAATGAGATGCTGGAGCGTTTTATCGGCTATGTACCACCAGGGGGGTTGTGGATTTGTGCCTTTTTATCTGCAGCTATTCCAATGGCTGTTTATTACATCAATCAGACGCTTCACAAGTATGCCGATCCTCCGTGGAAAAAAGGCCAGGGGGAGGAGTAGGGGAAAGCCGTTTATCTCCGATAGAGAGGTAGACGGCTTTTCTTCATAAAAACTTTGAAAAAGCACACATCACCACGTCCTGGAACATTTTGCTTCTAGTAATATGATTTTGAGTCAAGATCCCAATGGTTCCCTCCTTTTTCTTGATGTCCTTACCTCCGGCCCACTCATCAATGACATCCCCAAGCTCTTTTCCTTGGCGAATCCCAATGGCGACCTCCTCGGGCAATAAGATGCGCAATCCACCTGCTACCCCGTATTCTCCACTACGTGAAGCAATGGCTCCCCAATTACATAGAAACATCCCATAGGGAGTCTCAGCAATTCCCCCTTCTAGTCCAATCCCATAGTCCGAGTTTGTTTCAAGTAATGCTGCTCTAGCTCGATTGAGCGCCCCATGTATTGTTTCTTCATCTGACTTTGGTTGGCTGGACACGCCAGAGGGAACTTCGAGTCCGACCAGCTCGATCGAACGTCCCATGATGTGATAAGCGTTCCTAACAGCTTCTAATTTCGCTGGATTCTGACTACCGACTGCGATGCGCAACATCTTAAAATTCCTCCGTTAGCTAGGTTTCAATATTCTCATTTTACTCTATTATACTGACTAAATCATCTGAATAATGAGCCTGCCCAGATGAGGGAGGAAGTGGTATGATAAGTACAAAAGCATCAATGTGAATAGGGAGAGGTGTAGGAGATAAACGATGAAGATATTAGAAGAGTTAAGAGCCATATTGACCGAAGGGCAAGTGACCATTAATCCAACCGTTTTAGAACAGCATGGAAGAGATGAATCCCTTCATCCTCCTCACTTACCGGATGTAGTTGTATTTCCTAAGAGTGCTGTAGAAGTAAGTCGCATCCTTCAATACGCAAGTCTGAATCATATCCCTGTTGTACCCTTTGGAGTAGGATCGAGCTTAGAGGGAGCCGTTATCCCTTATGAGGGCGGAATCTCTATGGACTTTCAGCTGATGAACCAAATTATTGAAGTGCGCCCTTATGATTTTCTCGTTCGAGTTCAGCCAGGTGTAACTCGCAATCAGCTGAATAAGGAGTTGAAGAAGCATGGATTGTTCTTCACAGTGGATCCAGGTGCGGATGCGACGCTAGGAGGTATGGCTGCAACGAATGCGAGCGGAACAACTTCTGTAAGATATGGTGTGATGCGTGATCAGGTTCGTGATTTAGAAGTCGTACTAGCTGATGGAAGGATGATTCGGACGGGAGGAATGTCAGCTAAGTCTTCTTCGGGCTATCATTTGAATGGGTTGTTTGTAGGGTCTGAAGGTACTTTGGGCGTATTTACGGAGCTTACCTTACGGGTTTATGGAATCCCAGAAGTGATTATGGCAGCAAGGGCTGCTTTTCCTAGTATTGGTCAAGCTGTGGATGCGGCTGTTTCTATTCTATCGGCTGGTATTCCAGTAGCTCGTATTGAATTAGTAGATGCACGGTCTATTCGCCAAGCTAATAAACATAGTGGCACGGATTACCCAGAAAAACCTACCTTGTTCCTTGAGTTCCATGGGAATGAGGCTGGTCTGAAGCAGGATGCTGAATTCGCTGAGGGATTAGCGTTGGAACAAGACTGTGAAGAGTTTGTTTTTGAAACCGATTCGTTAAGAAGGGCCCAGCTATGGGAAGCTCGTCATAATTTAGCCTATGCTTATAGCCATGGCAATCCAGGTAAGAAAATGATGTTGACGGATGTCTGTGTTCCTTTATCTGCGCTAACGGAGTCTGTTACCCATGCCGGAGAACTTATTGATCAATCGGGTTTAGATGGTTGTGTTGTCGGTCATATTGGAGACGGGAACTTTCATACCTTAGTTCTCATTGATGCCTCAAACCCTCATGAGGTTGAACGAGCGGAGAAGGTGAATGCAGGGATTGTTGAGCATGCCTTAGAAAGAGGAGGCACTTGTACGGGAGAACATGGAGTGGGAATAGGGAAGCGAAAATATCAACGAAAAGAACATGGAGAAGCACTTGACGTCATGAAACAAATGAAGCAAATGCTAGATCCTAATCATATTCTTAATCCAGGGAAGGTATTGCCTTAATGCAAATTCGTGATACGAATGTTCAACTTGTGATAGAATAAGGAGAAGAACAAGAGCAGGATCTTACTTGGAAAGGGTCGAAAAAGCTATGTGGAACTACATCATCCCCATCCTTACCCTCATATTGGGGTTAGTTGGTGGTTTCTTCGGAGGAGTCTACTACTTGAAGCACCAGATGACCAACATGCAGATGGATGAGAAGCAGCTTCAAGCTATGGCGAAGTCCATGGGAATGAACTTAAATGCAAAGCAAATCAATCAGGCGGCTAAAGCCATGAAGGGTATGCAAAAAAATAAGAATTTCAAAATGAAATAATTAACTTTAAGGTGCCATACATGAAGAGAAATAACTTAAGATATACCATGATAGGCTTTATACTTGGAGTCCTAGTAACCATTTTGCTCCAAGAGTTAAGCTTTGGAACAAGGGCAGCCGCCCCGTTCTACGGAGCGGGGATCGGTTTGCTGGTGGATAACATGATTACCAAGTGGCGCTCGAAAAAAGGACCATAGTATACGATTGAATGAAGTGATGCCCTCCTGCTTAAGGGGTGTCACTTTTTGTATTTATCATCCTTTACTTTTAGGAGGAGGAAGATTAATGATTAAAATATTTATGGAGTATCGAATTAAACCTGATGATCGCTTAGCTTATCTCGAAGTGATGAGAAAAGTGTATGCTGTCATGGTAGAGGAACAGAAGGTAAAAAACTATCAATTTTTTGAAGGGACAGATCAACCTTCTCTATTCGTTGAGATGTTTGATGTCGAAGCGCTAGAAGACTATGAACGACTGAAGCATTTGCGCTGTGAAGCAGAGCCAATGATTGACGATTGGGTACAAGGAGGCAAAGAGAAGATTCATATGTGGGCCTTCAAGGAGATGAAAACATGTTAGAAGGATTTAACATCAGAGAATTTCAACAAGACCTTCTTTATTGGTTTGAGCGCAATTTAAGAGATCTACCTTGGCGCCAAGATCGAGATCCCTACAGAATTTGGGTATCCGAGATCATGTTACAGCAAACAAGAGTAGATACGGTGATTCCGTATTTCAATCGCTTTATGGAACGATTTCCCACATTAGAAGTTTTAGCAGAGGCGAAGGAGGATGAGGTACTCAAGCTCTGGGAAGGACTTGGTTATTATTCTAGGGCAAGGAACCTGCATGCTGGTGTAAAAGAGGTTAGTGCGACATACGGAGGATCTGTTCCCGACTCGCCAGAAGAGATTAGTAAAATTAAAGGGGTAGGTCCATATACAGCGGGCGCGATATTGAGCATCGCATATGGTAAGCCTGAGCCAGCCGTCGACGGCAATGTCATGCGAGTATTATCCAGGCTGCTCCTGATTGAGGAAGATATCCAGAAAGTCAAGACTAGGAAGCTGTTTGAGACCCAGATACGTCGCCTCATTGCTACGGAGAATCCTTCTTACTTTAATCAAGCTCTGATGGAGTTAGGGGCACTAATCTGTACACCGAAGTCTCCTAAGTGCGGTTATTGTCCTGTTCAAGCTCATTGTAGGGCACAAGCTGAAGGGGTACAAGCCAATTTGCCTGTTAAAGGGAAAGCCAAGCCTCCGAAACCCGTTGGATTATCGGTCGCTTATATTGCCAAGGAAGATCGTTTCTTTATTCGGAAGCGTCCCGAACAGGGCCTGTTAGCGGGGCTATGGGAGCTCCCGAGTTATGAAGGTGATTTAGACTGTCTGGAGAATCAGTTGCATAAAGAGCATGAATTGGACGTGGTCAGAGGGGCATATTTATTCCACCACCAACATACCTTTTCCCACCTACAATGGCAGATGGATGTCTACTCCTTCAAGCTGGAAGAAGACCATGTTGGTGAAAATGGAAGATGGGTCAGCTGGAACGAACTGGATCAATTTACATTCCCAGTGTCCTATCAGAAGATACTCAGTCAAGTTAAAGAGTTCTCATAAAAAAGAAAGGTATCATAGGGAGCAGAGCAGGATTTAATTGATAGATAAGGAATTATTAAGGCAATACGTCTATGGGGAGGAATACTAGAACATGCACAATGGTACAACTGATTCCGTTATGAATTTTGTATCCGACAGCATTATCGTCATGGATGAAAAAGGTACGGTAACCTCTATTAATCCTGCGGCTGGAAACCTGTTTGGCTACTTAGGATCGGAGGTCATTGGAGAACATGTCTCCTTATTGCTCCCTGAGCTCTTCGTAGACTCGACCTTGACGCCCAAAGCAAAAATTTCGGAGACAGGGAAAAAATCAACAGGCAAGAAGAAGAGTGGCAGTATATTCCCAATCACAATCACAGTCGTTGAGTCGTCTTCAGTTGAAGGTAGATTGTTTATTGGCATCATACGAGAGATCGTGGAACGGAAGCCATGGGAAAATCCGCAATACTTAAAGTTAATATTAGACCATATACCGGATAAAATATGGGTAAAAGACCTTCAATCGAAATATATCTTTGGTAATCGAGCGTTTATGCAGGATTTCGACAAGAAGACCGTAAAAGTTGAGGGATTAACTGATCGGGATCTATTCTCCGCGGATGTTGCTGAGCAGCAGGAGCTTCAGGATCAGGAAGTGCTTAGAACTGAGGAAGGGATCGTATATAAGAAAAAGATAGAACAGGAAGAAGGGACCACAGCGCTTAGAAAATTAACCAAAACACCGTTAAAAGATCACTCGGGGCAAGTATGGGGAATCCTTGGCGTTGATCAAGATATTACAGAGTGGCAACAGACGGAGGAACTCGTTACTCATCTCGGAAAGATTCTAGACGAAACCATTTTTGAAATCTATGTATTTTCTTCTTTTCCCTTGCAATTCTTATATATGAACCAGTGTGCTCTGAAGAATTTAGGCTATAGTATGGAAGAGATAACGGCATTGTCCCCAATCCAACTCTGGTCAAAATATTCGGATGAGAGTTTTCAATTGATGTTAGACTCTATCCTCCTTGGGGAACAAGAAACCTTTCAGTTTGAGACCAATCATCGAAGAAGGAATGGCTCTAATTACCCGATCGATGTGAAGATCCAGCTAATATCCGAAAAGGACAAGGCTCCCTTGTTTATGGCAGTGGCCCAGGACAGCAGCCCTCGCAAGGAAGCAGAGGCGATTCAGAGGAAAGCAGAGCGAGCTTTACTGTATTCTAACTTTGTAATTGATTAAAGCAAAAGGAATCCTGCTGGCACAATCCGACAGGATTCTTTTTTGTGCATGTTTTCTATATTTTCTAATGAATAAAAATACATGTTTATGTATTGACCGCTCAGGTGGATTGTAATAAGCTAATGAATGAGTATTCATATTTAGAACGGGAGGAATGGAGCATGGCTGATTGGTTGAAACGCCTTTCCCTAGTTATTTTGGGACTTTTCCTTACATCGCTCGGAATTAAAGTGCTTTCGATTAGCCAGCTGACATTCGGAGGAACAGCGGGGATCGCTACCATTATCACTTTTATTTCGGAGAGTTCTTGGGGATTTTGGTTCTTTATTGCAAACCTGCCTTTCTTTATTATTTCTTTATCTAAGCTAGGCAAGTGGTTTACGATTTCAAGTTTACTATCGATCACAGGGATTTCTATCACTCGAGATCTATTGGACCTTCTAGCACTGCCTGAAATCAATAATATGGTCCTAGGCTCGGCCCTAGCAGGCTTATTGATTGGAGTAGGGGTTACGTTTGTCCTGAACAATGGTTCTTCACTTGGAGGCATTCATATTCTAGCACTCTACCTAGATGAGCGGTTTAAGATTAATAGAGGAATAACGATATTCCTTTGTGACTTAGCTATTATTTTAAGCGCAGCTGCTTTAGTAGGCTGGATTAATGCGTTAGTATCCACGATTTCAATCATTGTTGCAAGTACGATTATTGGGCGTTATAAGAAGTCTCCGATTAAAGAGATGGTGGAGGAAGAAGAAGCTTATTCATTATCAAAATCCTAAACAAAAAGAGGGAACCCGTCGGGTTACCCTCTTTTTGTTTAGGCGTTAGCCTATTATCCACGAGCTGCAGCGTAACGCTTGCTCACTTCATCCCAGTTCACTACGTTCCAGAATGCGCCGATGTAGTCAGGACGCTTGTTCTGATACTTCAAGTAGTAAGCATGCTCCCATACGTCCAATCCAAGGATCGGAGTTTTGCCTTCCATAAGAGGGCTGTCTTGGTTAGGAGTGCTAGTAACTGCAAGGGCTCCATTGTCAACAACCAACCAAGCCCAACCAGAACCAAAGCGAGTAGTAGCCGCCTTAGCGAATTCTTCTTTGAAGCTGTCAAGGCTTCCAAAAGCGCTGTTGATAGCATCGGCTAATTCACCAGCTGGAGCTCCGCCGCCATTAGGGCTTAGGATCTGCCAGAATAGGGAGTGGTTAGCATGTCCGCCACCATTGTTGCGAACGGCATTGCGGATATTCTCAGGAATGGCTTCCATGTTAGAGATCAATTCTTCAATGCTCTTGCTAGAAAGGTCATCATGTCCTTCTAAAGCAGCATTCACATTGTTTACATAAGTAGCATGATGACGTCCGTGGTGGATGTTCATCGTTTGCTCATCGATATGTGGTTCAAGAGCGTTAGCAGCATAAGGTAGTGCAGGCAATTCATACTTAGGCATGGGTATTTCCTCCTCCATATGTATAGTCTTCCAAAATTTATTATAGATAATTTCACAGACTAAATCAACAAAAAAGTATCAAAATGTAACTTGTTAAGATAAATGTAAGTCCTGAAGACCACCACGACGCTCTATCTCATTAATGATGGTATGATGGAAGCTGACACCTTCTGTATTTAAAAAGCCGCCCATCTGGGCCATGACATGATGATGGAAGGCAAGCTCTGTTAAGGTCCAGTCTTTTAACGGAACATCTTCTAGTTCCCCCATATAGCGTTCTTCGAACATGCGAATCCTCCTTTTTCTCAGGTCCTATCTTAGGATGATATTATTAAAGGATTTTCATTCAGTTAAAAATGAAATATAATGAAGAAGTAAAAATTAGGACCTAGTACTAAAAATAAAGGGGATAAACTCGTATGTCATTTCAAGGTAAAGTAGCCCTTGTTACAGGGGGATCTAGAGGTATAGGCAGGGAAATTGCTCATATGCTAGCCGATCGTGGCTGTCATTTAGTTATTAATTATTTGCGCAATCGAACAGCAGCAGCAGAAACAGCCAAAGAGTTAGAAGATAAAGGTGTTAAAGTATTGCTTGTTAAAGGGAATGTGGGCGATACAGTTAAAATAAAGGATATGTTTAAAGAGATTGATGAGCACTTTGGAAGATTGGATTACTTCATTAGTAATGCTGCCTCTGGTGTTCTTCGTCCGCTTATGGAGCTTGAAGAGTCTCACTGGGATTGGACCATGAATATCAACAGCCGTGCTCTACTGTTCTGTGCTCAAGAAGCATCGAAGCTCATGGAGAAGAGCGGTGGAGGTAAAATTGTCAGTTTATCAAGTCTAGGGTCCATTCGAGTCCTTGATAATTATACGACAGTTGGAGTGTCCAAGGCGGCTGTAGAAGCTTTAACTAGATATTTAGCCGTGGAGTTGGCTCCGAAGAACATCATTGTTAATGCTGTTTCTGGTGGAGCAGTTGACACAGATGCCCTTAAGCACTTTCCAAACCGCGAAGAAATCTTACAAGGGGCAAAAGAAAAGACACCTGCTGGACGTGTGGTAGAACCGAAGGACCTCGCCAATACCGTCATGTTCCTTCTGTCAGATGATTCAAATATGATTTGTGGACAGACGATCATTGTAGATGGCGGGATCTCGTTAATTTTATAGTTGCTAGGGGAGAGGGCACCGTTGGGCTGCCCCTTTGGCTATTGATGATGAGATAGGCGGAGAAAGTTCCGCTATTTAAGAAAGTGGGCCGAAAAGAGCAGGAGTAAGCGGAAGAATTCCGCCTATTCCTGCTGGAAGGCCCGAAAATTGTAGTTTCTCGAGGGATAGCGGGAAAAATTCCGCTTATTTCACTGTTTTTGGGTCCCGGAGGGAAAATAAGCGGAAAATCTCCGCTTATTTCAGGTGAGCCTGATCCTGCTCCACGCTCTCTGCTTACTTAAGCTAGTTGGACCAACCAACTAACCCACCGTCCAAACCTAATCCCTCACACGCACAATCATTTCCACTTCTACTGCAGCGCCACCCGGAAGGGAGGAAACGCCTACTGCAGAGCGAGCATGTTGACCGCGTTCACCAAAGACTTCAACTAATAGATCGGATGCGCCGTTGATGACGGATGGAAGCTCGTGGAAATCCCCGTCTGTGTTGACGAATCCAACGATTTTAACGATTCCTTCTACACGCTCGAGATCCCCTAAAGCAGCCTTAAGTGTATTCAGATGGTTGATCACACATTGTCTTGCAGCCTGATATCCTTCTTCCTTCGTAATTTCTTGTCCTACTTTTCCTTTATAGAGCAGCTTTCCATCCACTTTTGGTGTAACTCCACTAACATATAAAAAGGGAGGGGCAAAAACATAAGGTACGTAATTTCCAGAGGGCTTAGGGGAATTTGCCAAGACAATGTTTAGTTCAGCCAATTTCCTGTCAATACTGGTTGTTGTTAGCGATTCCATTTGTTTTCCTCCTGAATATTAAATATTAATAAAATAACAAAAATTTATCTTTCACCTTTTTACAGCAATCCCATATAATAATAGAAAACATAGTAATGGTGGTGGAGTTAAATTGGATAAGCCTATTAATGTAAAGGGTGTCTGCAACAAGTTTATCGGTAAGTTCCGTGAAGAAGATTGGGAAACCATTGCAGAATTGGGTAAATCAACAAAGAAACTCCAGGTCAAGAAAATAGAAACAAAGAAAAATAAAGGGTTAGTTATTACTTCAAGTCATGGTGTTCTTAATCTCTATGCCCAAAAGGAAGGTCCCGGCACGGTAACCGGAAGCCTATTCCTGATGGGGAACTCCGTGTCTGATATCATTAAACAACCAATCTGGAAGGTTTTCCATACAGCGGCTCATTCCTTTGAGTCTAATGCGGTGATCAACTTTTATCCTGCAGAGGGTGAAGCAATCGAATATAGGCAGGGGTTGATTAGCCGAGAGCCTGGTACTGTTGATCCGAAGCTCCAAGCCCAAATTGATGAGTTCCTGAAGCAACACCGTATTGATTATTTATTAGAAAAGCTACAATCAGCACTTCATCACAGAGATCAATTTGAGATTAATTGGCTTAAGCAAGAGTTAAGCTATACCATCGGAGGCTTAGCAGCCAATCACTAAGTTTGTAGATAAGTTCTTTAATACCTTCGCAATACTCATTGCGACAATATACCCTGTCTTCGGATTATTCGGAGATGGGGTATTTTGTATCTGTAATCGAATCTCGCCGAACTTGCCTGCAGCAAAGATCTCATGAACATTCCGGTTAATATTCGGATCAACAAACACTTGCACCTTGGTTTCATCAAGGCCTAGTCCGGCCAAGCTTAGCGCAGCAGAAACATTTACACTTTCTGGGAAGCGACGAGAGGATTCTCTTGCATTTCCTTCAAACACGCAGACGGGCTCTGTTAAATTGTTCAAGTCTACTTGTTCCTCAACAGCCGTTCCAAACCAAGCTTTAGGAGGCTTGCTCGTTTTTAAGGTAATTTCATCTAGTGGCCCGACCGCACCAGCAGCAATTCGATCCAAACCACCTACAGCAGCAGAAGGGACAATCAGACGCTTGCCAGCTTCTTCGGCTGCTTTCAACGTGCGATCAAGTAAGCTTTGGTCATTGAAGGCCCCTACACTAGAGACTATAAAATCACTGCCGCTTGTCAGAGCTCTTTCTGCATAAAGTTGGACGGCATGATGCCCAGCTCCTTCCACGACAATATCCAAGTCCTTAGCGAAGAATTCGTCCGGTTGATCGCAGAAAACTTCTTGTGGAAGATCTGACTGAACTCGACTCATATCCCTCACCAGAATGGATACTAATTCTACATTTCCTGCTTTTTTTTCCATGATATATTGAGCGGTATCTTTTCCGATCGTTCCATAGCCAATAAGTCCGACTCGAAGCATAAAAGACCTCCTTGTGTTTTGGTATACCATATTAGTTTGGAAGATTGTATCAACTTCAAGAGATTACGTCAATAGGTTTACATCATGAGCAAGGTGATTGCAATCAGAATGAGAAAGGCGAGAGAATAGCCCACATTCCAGCTTACAATGCGGAATGGACTGACTTTGACAATAGATGCCATAATACCGGATGTCGCATTAAATGGACCAAGTAAAAAAGTGGAAACTGCTCCACCCAATAAGGCAAGTGCCATTTGCTCTGGCGTAATTCCTAGGGTTACGGGATCTAGTGATTCTGCTAGCAAACCGATGGCAAGTGCGGGATGCATGCCAAGAAACGCTAAAAGTAAAGGGATAAGCGGCAAGATCATAATAAAAGCGGTTGAACCGATGAGATGATCTAAGCTTGTAACGGCTTGGTTAATACTTTGATTCGAACCCGTAATTTGTAAAGCAGTCACGAAGAACCCTGCACTTAAAAAGATGGCGAATTGATCGCTCATTTTTGGTAATTGATTCTTGAAATGCCCTAATGTTTCTTTAAAGTAAGCTTTCCCTTGTTTCAAAAACATAGACCATAATAGTGAAAAAGGAATCGTTAAAATGATAACTGTGGTAATTAGACCTATAGGAAATAAGTACTCAAGCAGAGCGATCGATGTGATAAAGAGAAGAACAGCGATACTCATTTGTCTTAATTTATGCTTCCATAATTGGTCATCCGGGGTAGACACAGCCGCAGCAATCTCAACTCCAGCAGCAGAATACCCATCGGGTAAGCTATGAAGAAATTTCTTTTGGTTGATCTGAAACAAGGCCCAATTCAATAGAAGACCAGCAACGCTAAGCCCTAAAAGGATGGGTAGCATAGACAACCAATTCACATGGGTGAGGTCAAATACGACCCCTACAATAGGAGCGATGGGTGTCCAGAGTATAGGCAAAGCAAAGCCTTGGATAATTCCAATGGAAGTAAATTGACTAGTGCTCTTTAACGGATATTGCTCAACGGCTTTTTTCACACTGTAGTACATCATGGGCAGTGTGGCTAGATTCATAAAGCAGCTTAGGAAAAAGGAGTAAAAAGAGATCGTTCGATATAAATGAGCTGGACTTTTAATTCTGCTCTCTAAGATGTGACGAATGGTTTCACTATACCCACCGACACGAATAGGTACAGCAATAAGCGGAATGATAGAAAATAAGGCCAATAGGTTGAACATACCGCCAAAAGAAGTCAAATAGGTGGAAGTCGAAACGTCACTTTGCCACAGGACAAAAAAGCCGATTCCTAAAAATAAAGTGGAAAGGCTACCGGCAATCTTTCCTGATTGCGGGAGGGAGACGGCAATACATACAATGGCCGCAATGGAAAGGATGGTAGAGAACAGCTCGGCAGCAAATACGGTTGATAAAAGAAACACACCAATAGAAACCGAATATACAACCGTTCGAAGCGGGATAGAGGCAGCTTTCCCCTTCTTAGAATCCATAGAAGCCTCCTTATCTATCAGTATACTGTATACCAATTTTTCTAATATAGTAGCATGGGAGAGGAAGATAAACAATATTATACAGAATTTTCATTAGGTTTTCACTTCGGGCTGGGTAGTAAAATTTACATTTTATTCTATTTAAAATTTTCTAAAAAAGTTATGTACATTAACACTTTGTTTATGTTAGATTATATGGTATACAATATCCAATACACAAAAAAGGGGGTGTTATTGATGGAGTCCTATCGCTTGACTGAGATGACATGGCCGGAAGTACAAGAAGCTCTAAAAACGGTGAAGTTAGCCATCATTCCAGTGGGGGCGCATGAGCAGCATGGACCACATATGAATGAAAGCTGTGATGCTGTTTTAGCCACGGAGGTTTCTAACCGTTTAGCACAGAGACTTTTTCCGCATGTTTTAGTTACGCCGACTGTTAACATGGGAGTTTCGATTCACCATATTAATTTTCCTGGGACAATTACTTTAAGACCTGAGACTTTGATTAATGTTTTAAGAGACATGGTCTGGTCCTTAAAGAAGCATGGAATTGAGAAATTTCTATTCCTGAACTCTCATGGGGGGAACCAGTCCACTTTAAGCGTGGCCTGTACAACCTTGACTCATGAATTAGAAGTAGAGATCTTCTATGCGAAGTCCACGGCAGCAGCGAAAAATGCAATGAAAGAACATATCTCATCTACTCTTTTCGGTCACAGCTGTGAAAGAGAGGTTTCTGAAGCACTATATCTAGCTCCTCAACTCGTACGTCCAGATCGACTTGAGAAGGGAGATATCGTAGAGGGCAAGTGGAGAAACTTACGTCCAGGAAATGCTTTGCAGGGAACCTATCAATATGAGGAAATGACGGCTAATGGCTGTATCGGTGACGCCACTAAAGCCAGCTATGAAATTGGACAGCAGGTTGTCGAAGAGGCTTTAGATGGTTTAGAGAGTTCGATAAGAAGAATGTTAGATCTATAGTTTCAAGTTATTTCCACTAGCTGTAAGCTTGTGATTCATAGTAAAATCAAAAACAAATAAAGCGTTTTCATTCTTCTTCTTTTTCTTTTTTTAATTGAAATTATCAGACCATTTACAAACTTGTTTATCTCCTGTATTTACAATACTTTTGAAAGAAGGTGCTATGAATGTCATTAACATTAGCTCATTGGATGTATGCGCTGGTTACCCTTATTGTTATCGGAACCATGCTCTTCCGACGCGGAGTAGTACTTCCTACCTTGATAGGAACTTTGTTAGTAGCATGGATTTACAACGGAAGTTTTATCGGGGGTCTTCAAGCGATCTTCAATGCGAACCTAGTTGCGGCAAAAGAGCTTTTTAGCATCTTCTTGATTATTACCTTCATGGTTGCACTTCTTCATTCATTAAAAGATCTAGGATCTGACCGAAGAATGATAGCACCTATCCAAAAAGTAATGGTAAATGGTCATATGGCTTTCTGGGTTTTGATTGCGGTTACATTCTCAATTTCTCTTTTCTTCTGGCCAACGCCTGCTGTTCCATTAATAGGTGCCTTGTTGATCCCTGCAGCAGTTAAAGCAGGATTGCCAGCGATTGGAGCTGCAGTAGCTATATCTTTAGCAGGACAAGGGATGGCGCTTTCCTCTGACTATGTAATGCAGATCGCCCCGATGCTAAGTGCAAAGGCTGCGGGTGTAGAAACGAGTTTGGTAGCTAGCAAAGCATGGGTACTATCTTTAATTACTGGATTGACTGCTATTGGTATTGCGTACCTCACGATGTTTAAGAAGATGAGAAAGTCAGATGATGGAAGTATTGAAAACGAACTAACTTCGCTCGGAACACAAAGTGCTCAACATGAAGTAGCGGCTGCTAGTGAAGTCTTGAGTGCCGAGGATCAATCCGTATTAGATCGTTGGGGTAAGTTCTTTGCCGTATTAGTACCTGCAAGCTTACTGGCAGTGGTTGTTGTGATGGCTTTCTCTAAAATAGAAGGCGCTAATTTGGGTAGTTTTGAAGGTGGAGACGGAGCTGCATTTATTGGTGGTGTAGCAGCAGTACTTCTTGTGTTAGCTTCTGTTGCATTTGGACGTGCTCATGCCTTAGATAAAATTGGTGACCACATTACCGATGGTTTCGTATTCGCCTTTAAGGCAATGGGACCCGTGGTTCCGATTGCTGGGTTCTTCTTCTTAGGAAGTGGTGATTTTGCTGGGACAATCCTAGGTGTTGGAGAAGGAGTAGCAGCGCCAGCGTTTTTGTTCGATATCATTAGTTCCGCACAGAGTTTAGTACCACAAAGTGCGTTCTTAACTGCCTTTGGTATCCTTATCATTGGTATTATTACAGGTCTAGATGGTTCTGGATTCTCTGGATTACCTTTAACTGGTGGTTTGGCTGGCGCAATGGGGCCAGGGGTTGGACTAGATCCTGCCACTTTAGCCGCTATCGGACAGATGGGTGCAATCTGGACAGGAGGAGGAACTCTTATTGCTTGGTCTTCTCTAGTCGCTGTTGCTGGATTCGCTGGAGTTTCTGCGATTGATCTGGCCCGTAAAAATTTCTTGCCAGTTATTATAGGTTTAACAGTTTCAACAATAATTGCACTATTGATATGGTAAAAAACTTTCTAAAAATAGTATTGACAGATTTGTGAACGTCCTGTAGTATGTAAGACAAGAGCTTTGGTATACCAAACACCAAAGCTCTTCTAAAAAAGGCAAGTTGGTATACCAAACACCAAATACAAAAAGCCTTTAAGTAAGTTTGCTCCTCTTGGTCATACTAAAACAGGACCAAGCTCAAAAAAAACGATAAAACCCACATTCAAGGAGGAATTAACAATGGCAGAATTATTAAACCGCGAAGATTTCAGAGCAGAGTTAGAGAAAGCGATCAAAGGACAGCATTCTTCTGTATCTCCATTTGCTAAAGCATGGTCTGAAGGTTTACTAGAGCGCAAACATTTTGCACTATGGGCTGAAAACCACTACGCATACGTTGGACCATTCGCAGACTACTTGGCTTACATCTATGCTAGCACTCCAGATGCTTATACAGATGCCAAAGACTTCACCCTTCAAAACATGTGGGAAGAAGAGCTTGGTGGTGACAGACATACAGACTTGTTGATTCGTTTTGCAGAAGCTTGCGGAACTACAGCTGAGCGTGTAACAGATATCAGCAACATCCTTCCTACTACTCTTGGATTACAAAGCTGGTGCTACGCTGTAGCAATGAGAGAAAATTTCGTAGTAGCAACTGCTGCTCTAGTAGTTGGATTAGAATCTCAAGTACCTGCAATCTACCGTAAGCAACTTCCTCCTTTGAAAGAAAAGTACGGATTCACTGATGAAGAAGTTGAATTCTTCGATCTTCACATCGTATCTGACGAGATCCACGGTGAGCGCGGATACCAAATCGTTCTTGACTATGCAACAACTCCTGAAATGCAACAACGTTGTTTAGAAATCGTTCGCACTGGTGCGAAAATGCGTTGGATGTACATGGAAGGTCTATATAATTCCATGAAGGAAGAAATCGAAGCGAAGATCAACGCTTAATTCATAAGAATAGAGAATGATCCTATACGGCAGTTTCCTAGTAGTAAGGGAACTGCCGTTCCAATAAGTATGATTGGAGAGGTGAGAGAAAAATGTTAAAAACAACAGTCCAAACTTTCAATAACCTAATTAATGGCGAGTGGGTAGCATCTGGTTCTAATAAAACGTTCCAAAGTGTAAACCCAGCTGATACCAATGATATAGTTGCAGAGTTTCAAGCTTCTACAGAAGAGGATGCATTTCATGCTGTAAGAGCAGCGGAGCAAGCTTTCGCTGATTGGGCGAAATTAACGCCTTCTAACAGAGCTAATTTCTTGAACAAAGCTGCTGATATCCTTGAAAGCAGAGTAGATCAATATGCGGAAGAATTGACTCGTGAAGAAGGAAAGATTATTGGCGCAAGTCGTATGGAAATTATGCGATCCGCTGCTACATTCCGCTTCTATGCAGTCGAAGCTTTAACCTTTACGGGAGAAACGTTTCCATCTGACGATCCAACAGCTCAGATTTATACGGTACGCGAACCATTAGGGGTTATCTCGGTTATTACCCCATGGAATTTCCCAATATCCATTGCCGCTCGAAAAATCGCCCCAGCTTTGATGACAGGCAATACAGTCGTATTCAAGCCTTCATCTGATACTCCTCTTATCGGGCTGCGCCTGGTTGAGGCTTTAGTTGATGCAGGTATTCCTAAAGGAGTTATCAATTTTGTAACAGGTTCTGCTTCCCAAGTAGTCGGTCCGCTTTTGACTGATCCAGCTGTGAAAGCAGTGACTTTTACAGGTTCCACGGGTGCAGGGGAGTCCATTCAGAAGGCTGTGGCTCTTACAACACGCACACAAATGGAGCTTGGTGGTAAAAACCCACTTATCGTGATGGATGATGCTGATGTGGATAAAGCGGTTGAACTTACCATTAAAGGTGGATTTGAATTAACAGGTCAGGCATGTACAGGAACAAGCCGTGTCATCGTGATGAAATCTGTTCATGATCAATATGTAAGTAAACTCGTTGAAAAGACAAAAGGATTAAAGATTGGAAATGGTATGGACAAAGGAGTGGAAATCGGTCCTTTAGCGAATGCCAAGCAAATGAAAAATGTACTTCATTATGTTGAAGTAGGACAGAAAGAAGGAGCTACTCTTGTTTATGGTGGTGAGCGTCTTTCTGGAGCAGAATTCGATAACGGTTACTATGTAAGACCAGCTGTATTTACTGGTGTAACACCTAAGATGACGATTGCTCAAGAAGAGATCTTTGGACCGGTAGTAGCCGTAATCGCTGTAGACAGTTTTGAGGAAGCTCTAGCGATTGCTAATGACGTAGAATACGGATTGTCCGCTGCGATTGTTACAAACAGTATTGCAACTGCTCAGAAGTTTGCTGCTGGCATCCATTCTGGTACGGTGAAGATTAACCGTACAACAACAGGAAACTTGATTAATGCTCCATTCGGCGGATTAAAGAGATCTAGTACTTCAACCTTCAGAGAGTCCGGTCGAGTTGGATTAGAGTTCTTTACACAAACCAAAACCGTTTACTTTGGATATTAATAGGGATCTATAGGAGGATATTTAAATGAAAAAGGCTCTTAAATTAGAACGCGCAGAAGCAAAATTAATGATCGAAGCAGCAATTAAAAAGTCTGAAGAAATTGGTGTATTAGAAACGGTTTGTATCGTTGATGACGGAGGATATGTCATTGCGCTAGAAAGAATGGACGGCGCTCGTATTACAGGACCTGAGATTGCGATTGCAAAAGCTTTCACTGCTGCGGGACACAAGCGTTCTACCCATCTTTTTAATACAGAGCCAAACGGACCTGCTCTACCTGGAAACGAAGCGTTCGGTATCCAGCATATGCTCGGTGGTAAGTTTGCCATCTTCGTTGGTGGATTCCCCATTGTTGTAGATGGTGAAGTGATTGGCGGAGTTGGTTTGAGCGGTGGTAACGGAGAACAAGATACAGCTGCTGGAGTGGCTGCATTGCAAGCACTTAAAGAATATTTAGCTAAAGATGGCTACGATGTAGTGGCAGAACCGAACCTTAAGTATTAAGGTGTAATATACGGGAAAAGAAAGAAGGAGTCGGAAATGTCCTATAAAGAGTTGTTCCTTGGCTTTGGCCGCTCCGGATTATTGGGTTATGGCGGAGGTCCCTCCGTCATCCCTTTAATTAGATATGAAGCGGTAGATAAGTATAAGTGGATGACAGATGATGAGTTCGGAGACGTTCTTGCTTTAGCCAATGCTCTTCCTGGTCCAATTGCCACGAAGATGGCAACCTATATCGGATATCGTGTAAAAGGAAACATGGGTGCGGCTGTTGCCGTATTATCTCATATCGTTCCAACAGTTATAGCCATGATTGCCTTATTAGGTTCGCTGTATGCAATGGGGCAATCGGCGATTATAAAAGGAATGATTATGGCGGTAGGTCCTGTAATCGGGATGATGCTCGCTGTTATGGCATATCAATTTTTTCAAAAAACATGGAAAGGGATGGGCAAGGCCGGGAGCATAGCAACCATTGCCGTATCCATTGTGGCGCTTCAGTTTATTGGTATACATCCTGCTATTATCATTGCTATATTCATTGCATTCGCATTTATAAAAACCTATACCAAATCTAGAGCCGCCGCACCTTTGAGCCATCAAGACTCCATGACGAATCGGAGTGTTGAAAAATGATATACTTACAACTGTTCTGGGCCTTTTTTATCTCCAATATACTAGGTTATGGCGGAGGCCCACCATCCATCCCGCTCATTCAAGCTGAAGTAGTTGATCATTACGGATGGCTAACGTTAAAAGAGTTTGGAGACATCTTAGCGATTGGAAATGCCCTTCCTGGACCTATTGCAACTAAGATGGCTGCTTTCGTAGGGTTTCAAGTGGGTGGAGTACTTGGAGCTGCCATTGCCTTAATTGCGACGGTCGTTCCTTCCGCTATGGCTATGATTATCCTTTTTAAGTTCGTTGCTTTGTTCAAGGATTCTCCTTATGTAAAGGAAATGACGAAATCTGTACAGCCGGTAGTTGCAGTTTTACTAGGAGTATTAGCTTACCAATTTTTTATCCACGCATTTCATGATAGTGGCATGATTCATACAGCGATTCTAGCGATCGGAAGCTTTGTGGCCATGGAGTTGATTAAGATCCATCCATCTTTCGTTATTGCCGGATCCCTAGCTTATGGTGCGATTCTACTAAGCTAAGAGAAAAAGAAAGAGGGGGTGGGGAGATGCTTTCACAAAAAGATGAATGGGTCGTAGAAGAGCTGGTACCGATTCGCGAGAAGGTCTACCAGTATTTAAAAAATGAAATCTTAAAGGGTGAATTAAAGACGGGGGAAAGGTTAGTTGAACGAGAGCTAGCAGATAAATTAAAAATTAGCCGGACACCGATTCGAGAAGCCCTATTACGTTTAGAGTCACAAGGCTTTGTAACGACTGTTCCAAGAAAGGGAGTCATCGTTTCCCAGATCTCTCTTGAACAAGTACTAGAAGTATTTTCGATCCTGTCTTCTTTAGAGGTTCTGGCTGTGCAACTTGCAACGGAACGGTTAGATGAATTTATGACTAAGGAATTAGATGAATTAATAGAAGAAACCAATCGTCTGTTAGCTGGAAACGAAGATGAGGAAATTTCTCAGTTTCATATTAGAATTAACAACTTCTTATATAAAGCAGCCAAAAGTCCACGATTATATGAAATGTTAAGTGATTTGGTTGATTATATTCGAGCCTTCGCTCATATTGGATACGAAGTTCCTGGACGAATGAGAGAAGCGCTCCATGAACACAAAGATATCTTGCAAGCGATGAGTGAACGTCAAATTGATAAAGCGATGAAAATGACGCAAGACCATATAGAGAATTCGCGTAAAGCTTATATCCGCACAATAGATTCAGTAAAGAAAAAATAAAAAGACAATTTGGAGTAGAGAAACCTGTACCATCATAAAACCACAATATAAGGGAGGGCCAACTATGGCAAAGATTCAATTTCAGACATCCGGGAAAGTAGTAGAGTTTGAAGCTGGTGTAGAAACTAACCTACTTGCAAGTGCGATTCGTAACAACGCGGAACTTCCTTACAAGTGTGGAGGAGGACTATGCGGTACTTGTAAGATTCACGTGGAAGAAGGAGCAGAAAATCTTACGAAAATTCGTAAGCACGAAACTCATCGATTAACGGAAGAGCAATTAGCTAACGGTTATCGTTTAGCTTGCATGAGCTTTGCTACAGGTGACGTTAAAGTGACTTGGGATGGAAATGTTAAGGTAAAAGAAAATGCGAAGCTAAAAGCGCATTGGGAATCTAAATAAAACAAAAAAGGAAGATATTCCGGTTTTTCTGGGATATCTTCTTTTTTGTTCATGAAATTGTAACATTTTACTTCTGGTATTTTTAAAAATTACAGTTATAATCATGAGCGTACTGTATACCGAATACCATATAGTGTAGGAATGGAGAAAGAAATGAATACGAGATTAAACCAAGATTTATTAGTCGTGGTGGCTACCATGATTCTAACCTGGATCGCTTATAGTGGAGACTTTCATCGTGCCGTATGGATTCCCATTTTCCTTGCCATCATCGTTTCTGTAAGGAAAATCCCCTATATATTCTCTGTGATCACAACCGTAAGGAGTAATAAACGGAAAATTACGCATATTTATACGAAAATTTAGCTTTCTCTTCTATTGTATATAAAGTACAATTTAGTTAAATATGCATTCTAAATAGGTTAACATATTAGAGAAAAAGGAGGTGCACAAGGAATGGCTGAATTCGGAGATCAAGGATGGAATAGTGAGATTAGCCCCATTAGAGATAAGGTGTTCGAGTACATTAAGAATGCGATCCTAAGAGGGGAATATAAATCCGGAGATCGAATTGTGGAGAGAGAATTGGCTGAGAAGCTTAACATTAGTCGCACTCCGATTCGTGAAGCTTTGTTCCGTTTGGAATCCGTTGGTTTTGTGAAGACCATGCCTCGCAAAGGTGTGGTGGTCTCGAAGATGACGACTGAAGAGATTGTTGAGGTGTTTACGATCCTCTCTACTTTAGAGAGTTTAGCGGTTCGCTTAGCTACAGAGAAGCTTAATGCGGAGCATCGACAAAACCTTGAGAATTTAATTGAAGCTATTAATGAAGCATTAGCAGGCGATTTAAACGACAGGGATTATTCTCAATTTCACTTAGAGATGCGGGATACGATTCATTTAGCCGCTCAGAGTCCTAGGTTATATGAGATTCTGAAGAGCCAGATTGAGTATATTCGTGCTTTTGCATTCGTCTCACATGAAACTTCTGAGCGGAGAAGACGTGCGTTCGAGGAACACCGTGATATTGCGGAAGCCATAAAAGAGGGGAACGCTTCTCTTGCTGAAGAGCTTGCTCAATTGCATATAGAGAATTCCAAACAATCCTATCTCGAATCATTAGAAAAGATGATAGGCACTTCAAAAGAATCGTGAGTCCCAAAGACACGATTCTTTTTTTATTTTTCGACAAAAGAATCTAAGGTTTGGAAAGGGGGAAATCGTTTATAATGGATATATAGTTAGAAAATTCAAACAAGGAGGAAGCGGACATGCTAGATTTTGAAAAGTGGTTGTCATGGCAGGCTGAGGTTACAGATGCTATTGATAGGGAACAAATGGAGTTAAAGGCTTACCAGACCATGGAAAAGATGCTGCTAGTCCGCCATGAACGTGCTGTTCAATTGGATAGGGAGTATGAATTAAGAGAAATAGAGGGTCAGCTTATCCAATTAAGATTGATGCAGAGAATGAAAACGATCTTAATTGAGAAGTGGGAAACCCAATTTCATTTAACGGCTAAGTCCTTGTTCAACTAATTTTATGTCAACGAACAACGGAAGGTATCTGCCTTTGGTTTTACTCACCTATTTAATGAAGGAATGAGATGAATTTTCCAATAGCTGCATACATTTATACCCGAATAAGGCAGACAATAGATGATCTATAGTGTAAAATAAGAAAAGATCAAACGGATAGGGAGGCCCACAGCTGTGAGGATCAGATCTTTTCGATTAGGAGATTACGTAGCGATTACTACTATTTGGAGAGAAACAGGCTTGGAGAAAAAAGAAGCTGAATCGATGGATGACCTAGCCAAGCAGTTGGCATGGGATAGCGAGCTTGTATTGGTAGCGGAGGCTGAAGAGCGTGTTGTAGGAGTTATCGTTGGTACTTTGGATGGGACAAGAGGGTACTTCTATCGCTTGGCAGTAAATCCTAATTATCAGGGACATGGTGTGGGTAAGGAGTTGGTTGTGGCGCTTGAGAAGCGTCTCAAGCAGAGAGGAGCCACTCGTGTCATTATTATGGTCAATCAGAATAATAAGACAGTCATTCCGTTTTACCACAGTCTAGGATATGAGGTGCAAGAATATATTACCTTGTCCAAGAGCCTAACATCCAGTCCATAATCGCGAAAGGAGAGAACAATGGCTTCCCCAGGAACATATATCAGAGTAGAGAGCTATAAGCACGACAAGTCATTCCATAGAGCATGGGACAAGACCATGGTTCTGCACATTAGCGATTCGGTACTGATCGGCGCGAATGATAATGTTAGGGTGACAGAGGCTGATGGAAGAGAATGGCGGACGAGGGAGCCTGCTATTTGTACTTTCGGCCGTGGACAATGGTTTAATACGATTGCCATGATTCGTGATGACGGAATTTATTATTACTGTAATATTGGTTCACCTTTTTCCTTTAGACATGATGTCTTATCATATATTGATTATGATTTAGATGTGAAGGTCTACCCGGATATGTCTTACGTGATCTTGGACAAGGAGGAATTCTCTGTTCACAGTAAGCTGATGCATTATCCGCCGGACGTGATGGCTCAAGTGAATCGGGCAGCTGAAGAAGTAGTCGGTTGGCTTCAGGAGAAGAGGGGGGCATTTCACCCTGGCTTCGTGGAACGTTGGTATGAGCGATTTTTAATTTTACAGAACAAGTGAGCCTCCTTCTACAATGGATGGAATTTTTTCCCTCCTTTGTGAAGGGGTTTTTTGTTCACTGAGGCTTACAATGAAGGGATGAAGAAATGGAGAGTATTAAACGATATTTTACCTTTGTTAGGCCTTATTGGAAGCTTATTATGGCTACGATTATTATTGGACTGTTTAAATTTGGCCTTCCTTTAGCTCTGCCGCTCATCATTATGTATGTAATCGATGATTTGTTGTTGGCTGATTTACCTGGGGAGGTAAAACTAGAGCGACTCTATTGGATCATGGGGCTTACCTTTATTGTTTTTACCCTTGTCCGTTACCCAATTGAGTATTATCGACAGTACTATGCGCAATTATCCTCTAACCAAATCCTGTTTGATATCCGGGATAAGCTGTTTTCCCATCTACAACGCCTGTCACTTCGGTATTATCAGAATACCAAGGTGGGTGAAGTCATCTCTCGGGTGATTAATGATGTAGAGCAAACGAAAAATTTCATTATGACAGGGCTGATGAATCTATGGCTGGATTTAGCTACTTTACTTATTGCCATAGGCATCATGTTAAGTATGGATGTCAAGCTAACGCTTGTCGCGATCGCTGTGTTTCCTTTATACGGTTTTTCTATTAAGTACTTCTATCAGAGGCTGCGCCAACTCACCAAAACTCGCTCCCAGGCTCTCGCTGAGCTACAAGGACATCTGCATGAGCGGATCCAAGGAATTGCTGTGGTGAAGGGATTTGCCCTTGAGGATCATGAGCAGAAGCAATTTGAGAGACGGAACCAAAAATTCTTAGATAAAGCGGTGGATCATACCGTATGGAATGCCAAGACGTTTGCCGTAACCAATACGATAACCGATATTGCACCGCTTCTTGTCATTACGTATGCCGGATATCAGGTGGTTCATGAGAATCTAACTATTGGAGCACTTATCGCTTTCTATGCTTACCTTGAGCGATTGTATAGTCCATTAAGAAGGCTGGTTAACTCATCTACGACCTTGACGCAGTCTATTGCCTCCATGGACCGCATGTTTGAACTGTTTGATGAGTCTTATGATATACGAGATAAGTTGGGGGCAATGGAACTGAAGGAAGTGAGAGGAAGAGTGGTCTTCGATCAAGTATCGTTCCGCTATCGTGACACTGGAGATGAGGTTCTCCATAACATTGATTTGGTCGTTGAGGAAGGTCAGACGGTCGCCTTGGTCGGGATGAGTGGGGGAGGGAAATCTTCACTTATTAGTCTTATTCCGCGGTTTTATGATGTATCTGGTGGAGCCGTGTATCTTGACGGTCATGATATTCGCGACGTCACGCTTAAGAGCCTGAGAAGCCAGATCGGTATGGTGCTGCAAGATAATATCCTGTTTAGCGATTCGATCAGGGAAAATATTTTGATGGGTAACCCCAATGCAACAGAAGAAGATATGATCGAAGCTGCCAAGGCAGCGAATGCTCATGATTTTATCATGCCTCTGCCAGATGGCTATGGTACGGAAATAGGGGAGCGAGGCGTGAAGCTTTCCGGTGGACAGAAACAGCGGATTGCGATTGCTCGTGTGTTTCTTAAGAATCCTAGAATCTTGATCTTAGACGAGGCTACATCTGCTCTTGATTTGGAATCTGAGCAGCTTATTCAGCAGTCCTTAGAGAGATTGGCGAAGGATCGAACGACCTTTATTGTCGCGCATCGTTTATCTACGATTACCCATGCTGATAAAATTGTGTTGATTTCAGACGGATCTATCCGTGAAATGGGGACTCACCAGGAGCTTATGAATGCGGAAGGTGCTTACTATAAATTGTTTACGGTCCAGCACCTTGGTTCACCGGTAACCGAATAAGAAAAAGTCCTTGAGTGTACAAGGACTTTTTTTCTTTAGATCTTTACTTAGCGAACTCGGGGTCCTGGAAAGGCTGAGCAATCCATCCTGCTGGTTCGATGAATAAGCGAACAGCAACGACCTGACGGTCTTGCATTAAAGTGAAGAAGTGAGGAGTGTTCTCTGGAACAGAGATGACATCGCCCGCTTCAAGCTCTACATCAAAGTAGCCCGTATCGCCTTGTCCCTTAATAATAAAAATGCCATGGCCTGCTGTAATGGCGCGAACTTCGTCTTCTGTGTGGGTGTGGACTTCTTCAAATTTCTTTAACAGTTCATCTAGGTTTGGAGTAGACTCTGTAAGAGCTACTACATCCCAGTTCACGTAACCGCGACGCTCGGCAAGGGACTTAATATCATCTTCAAATACTTGAAGGGTTTGTTGCTTTTCTTCGTCATTTAAATTACATCTGCCAGCTAGTTCTGCAGGGATTTTATCTGTATTCCAGTGTTCGAAGAGGACGCCTTGCTCGTTCAAGAACGCTCCAACCTTGTCATTTCCTTCGATTCGTTCCCCTGTTTTTCTGAGTACGATGGATGCCACTTCTTCATTCCTCCTAAGTGCATTAAGAATTTACTAAAACGTTGGTCTTGACTAAATGTCTCGTCTGTAAAAGTCGTAAGTGATATTCAAATAAAAATTCGAATGCTTCTACATGTCGTTTCGTTTCAAAATCATTGCGTCCCCAAGCGTAGATCCCATGGTTGCGAATCAGTACGCCTGGAATTTGCGGGTTAAGGACTTTTTCAATTTCCTTCGCTAAGCGAGGGATGTCGGCGTAGTTTTCTACGATAGGAATCTGAATGACAGCTCCTTCATCCCAAATTCCAAGTCCTTTTATCAGTTCTTGATTTCCAATTTCAAAGTAGCCTTGATCACCATAGAGTTCGGACACTACGTTGTTAGCGATCGTATGGACATGAAAGACGGCACCCGCGTCTTGGATCTTGTCGTAGACAACAGAGTGAACGAGAGTTTCAGCTGATGGCTTCAGATTGGTCTGTTCAACAGGTTTAGCATCGATATCTACAAATAAATAGTCATTAGGCGTAATTTTTGTCTTGTCTTTTCCGCTAGCAGTAACGGCAAAGATTACAGGATGATCTTGTACCTTGATAGAGAGGTTACCACTTGTCCCAGGGAACCATCCGCGATTAGCAAAATTCTGCTTCACTTCGTTAAGGCTGTGTATGATTTCTTGTCTTGTATCCGCGTGAATCGCATAATTCATGATTTATTCCTCCTTCTTATTACAAGGAGTGTGGATGCACTTCTTGCTGTAACCTTTTTAAGGTGTCTATTACATCGTGAAAAGTTTCGAAAGAGGAATAAGGCAGGCCTAGTTCCTCACACTTCTGCTTTAAGAACGATCTGGCAATCGTATGGTCCGCAATCTTGGCTCCAGCTAAATCGGTAATGCTGTCTCCAATTACGACTTTATAATATTGATCTGTTGGGTAAGAGCGGATAATGCTTGTTTTACACATTCCGCAATCTACGTCACAATGCTCGTCACATGCATTCGGCCAAGTAATCTGAATCGTAGGGTCATCGAATCTTGCACTGTTACAATAGATCCGATCTAATAGCCCGTAGTGCTCCAACATAGGATGAATGAAGAAGTCTATCCCGCCGCTCGTGATGAGGAGCTTGATTCCTTGTTCTTCGGTAAAAGTAACAAAGTCTTGGAACCCTGCTCTAATATTGGCTTTTTCTAACACAAATTGAGTAATTTGTTCTTTTTGGCTGCTAGGAATGAGGGAAAAGAGTTCACCTACACCCGTACGAATGGTCTTGCGTTGGTCTAAAATATCTTTAACAATTTCTTCCCAGCCCTGGGGAGAAAATTCTCTCATGATATCTACAATGTTATCTTTTTCTGTAATTGTACCGTCAAAATCGCAAAATAGAATTAGTTGTTTAGTCACTTTACGATCCCCCACTTCTCAATGGCAGTGAGCAATTCTTGGCTCTTAGACTGTTCAAGTGGAATACCTTGCATTGTCGCTTCTATAGCTGCGACGAAGGCTTGTCCTCCACTTACTGGCCCGCCTGGATGTCCATGGATGCCTCCACCTGCATTGACAATGTGATTAAGGCCGAAGTCCTTATACAGTAGGGGAACCATACCGGGATGAATTCCAGCTGAAGGAACAGGAAATGTGGGCTTGATTCCTGGAATTTCTTCTACTAGATGGGTTGCAATATCTAAGGCCTCTTGTCTAGGCAGAGCTACCGATCCATAAGGGGAAGGGAATAGTCCAATGTCTGCACCAGCCAATCGCATAAGCTTCCCTAAAACAAGGGGAGAAGAGATGCCGTAAGTCGAAGACTGATATAGAGCACCTGCCATAGCAGGGTGGGCCATAATAGGAACATTAATATCAGGATCTCGACTTAGTTGAGCTAGAATATCAAATCCATAAGGCAAAACATTAAGGAGTAAGCAATTCGCTCCGTTTTCTATCGCTCTCTTTGCTTTATCTACAAGCCCTGTAACCGGTCCCGTTAGATTAACTGCATAAAGGACTTGGCGACCAGAGGCCTCTGTCACTTCCTTGCAGGCGCGGATGCGATCGAGGAAAGGGGCATGTTCATCCGCAAAAAAGATTTCATCATCTTTAACTAAATCGACGCCGCCTTCGACTTGCAGTTTAAATTGCTCAACTAATTCGTCGAGTGGAAGTCCAATACAAGACTTGAAGATACTCATGAATAATGGACGATCATGTACATTTAATAGCTCTCTTATCCCTGATATTCCGAACTTGGGTCCTGAGAATTCTCTTGTAAATTCCTGAGGGAAATCGATATCGACTAATCTAATCTTTCCGTCCATGGACAACTTGCCGAATACGTTGGTGAGTAGGGAAGGAATATCGTAGGTGAAATTGACTACGGGATACTCTACTTTAATAAGACCTCTCTCTAATCCCTCTGCCGTGGTTTCGTAAACGGTGGCGCCGGCCGAGCGGCCAAGATGTTTTTGAAGCTTTTCCTGTTTTGCTGCAGGCAGGTCCGTCCAGCTTCCAACTGTCATGCCAACTGCTATCGCTTCAGCCTTCTTTTCCAGGCTTTTTGCTTCTGTAAGATAGGAGACTGTAATGTAAGACAACTCTTGTTAACCCCTTTCAAGTAGGAATCAAGAAAAAATAAAAAGTACCTCTTGCGATAAGAGGTACTTGAATGACGAGTCAAATACAACTTATCTCTCAGAATATATCTTTCATTCTGCAGGATGTAGCACCGTGTTTTTATTCTGCTCAATTAGAGAAAAATAAAAATCGGTTGCCGGGCGTCATCGGGCCAGTCCCTCAGCCATCTCTCGATAAGATGAAATTATAAAGTTAGGTAACACACTAGTAATATATACATTCAAAATCTTATCCCTTTGCTTGGATAAAGTCAATAGAGAAAAAAATCGTACAATCTAAATGTTATGACATTGACAATGTTGACCCACTCTATATAGTATATAGCTATTAAATTGTGTCCTACTCATCTTACATAGGGTAATTTGGAGAAGATATAGAATAGAGCTTAAGCTATATTGGAGGGGTGAAGAATGGAATATCGTGCGTTTAGTGAACAGGAAGCCGTGGAGTATGCTAGGCAGCTTCCGGGGATTTTCCCAGAAGGTGCGCAGTTTGAGAGTCGGGAAATTGGGGATGGAAATCTAAACTTAGTTTTCCATATTGAGGATAAAGTTTCTGGGAAGAGCATTATTTTTAAGCAAGCTTTGCCTTATGCAAGAGTGGTAGGGGAGTCTTGGCCGTTAACCCTTGACCGTGCCCGAATCGAGAGTGAAGCTTTAATTATCCAGGACAAGCTATGTCCAGGTCTAGTTCCACAGGTATATCACTATGACAAGGACCTTGCCTTAACCGTCATGGAGGATTTATCTAGTCATGTAATTATGCGAAAAGGTTTAATTGAAGGGAATCGTTATCCTTTATTTGCTGAACATATCGGTGTATTCCTTGCAAAGACGCTGTTCTTCACTTCTGATTTTGCCTTGGATTTCAAAGAGAAAAAAGAGAAGGTAGAACAGTTCATTAATCCAGAACTCTGCAAAATTACCGAGGATCTTGTATTTACGGACCCATACTATGATGCGGAGACGAATAACTTTAACCCTTTAATCCGTGATGTGGTTGAAGGCGTCTGGAGGAATGAAGTCCTGAAGCAAGAAATTGCGAAGTTAAAATACTCCTTCATGACGGAAGCTCAGGCTCTGCTTCATGGTGATCTTCATACCGGCAGCATTATGGTGACGGAAGAGAGTACCAAAGTGATAGATCCTGAATTCGCTTATTATGGACCTATGGGCTTTGATATAGGGGCAGTCATCGCCAATCTGCTGCTGAACTATGCCGCGCAGGAAGGGTTAAAGACGACGGACGAGGAACGAGGATCGTACAGGGAATACTTGTTGACGTCCGTAGTGGAGGTTTGGAATACGTTTGAAAAAGAATTCCGTCGTCTGTGCGAAGTTCATATTAAGGATGTCATGTATTCGAATGCAGGGTTTATTAATGATAGGATGGCTAGTTTATTAAGAGACTCTATTGGTTTTGCTGGATGCAAGATGATGCGTAGAGTGATCGGACTTGCCGGTGTTGCGGATCTGAACTCCATCCAGGACGAGAAAGTGCGCGCTCAAGCCGAAACGCTAGCCTTAAGCCTGGGGCAAACCCTTGTATTGCAAAGAGGTACCGTGAGCAGCATCGAGGATGTCGTGGAAATGGTTAAGAAAACAGAAGAGTAGGTGGCAGGATCATGGACAACCATGTTCATTCGATACGTTGGGAAGAGGATCGAGTATTATTACTTGATCAAACGAAGCTTCCTTTAGAAGTTGTATTTGAGGATGTTTATACTATAGAACAGATGTGGAATGCTATTCGCGCATTGAAGGTTAGAGGAGCACCAGCTATTGGTATTTCCGCTGCCTATGGTATGTATCTAGGTGCAAGAGATATTGAGGCAGCTGACTCCTCGGATTTTCTCATTAAGCTGCGTGAGAAGAGAGAGTATTTAGCGACTTCTCGCCCGACTGCGGTCAATTTGTTTTGGGCTATTGACAGAATGATGAATAAGGCGGAATCCTTGGTGAATGTTGATGTCAATGCGATGAAGCAGGAGCTGCTAGAGGAAGCCAAACGCATGCATGAAGAGGACGTGGAGATTTGCCGAAGTATCGGTGAGCATGCTATCACGTTGTTTCATGATGGAATAGGCGTTCTAACGCACTGTAATGCGGGCGGCATCGCTACGGCTAAGTACGGAACAGCACTCGCTCCTATGTTCCTAGCAAAGGAAAGAGGTTGGGATATAAAGGTATTTGCAGATGAAACCCGCCCAGTGCTGCAAGGTGCCCGCCTAACCGCGTGGGAGCTTCAGCAAGCTGGAATTGACGTCACTTTAATCTGCGACAATATGGCTGCCATGGTTATGTCTAAGGGATGGGTGCAGGCTGTGATTGTGGGAACAGACCGTATCGCTGCAAACGGAGACGTAGCAAATAAGATCGGAACCTATGGCTTGGCTGTATTGGCTAAGGCACATGGTATTCCTTTCTACGTGGCTTCGCCTTTATCTACTATTGACTTAGATACACTGACAGGTGCCGAAATCCCGATTGAAGAACGTCCGGACGAGGAGATTACAGAGATCAGTGGGAATCGCGTAGCGCCTCATAATATCAAAGTTTTCAACCCGGCATTCGATGTGACGCCGAACGAGTATGTAACGGCCATTATCACGGAAAAAGGTATCGTGCGTGCTCCGTATGAGGTTAGTTTGAAGCAATTGTTTGAGAAGTAGGTAGGGGGCGCTCCTCTTCGTGATGGGCGGATCTTAAGCGGAGAATTTCCGGTTATTTTCTAAATTTAGGGTTTTAGGGGTTGAATAGCGGAAGCAATTCCGCCTATTGCCATTAAACCTAGTAGAAATGAGTGTTTGGGGCCGAGTAGCGGAAAAATTTCCGCCTATTTCGGCCTTTTTATTGGCGATAGTAGGAATAGCGGAAAATTCTCCGCTTATTGCCCCCGACTGGCCTGGAGAGGGCGCCTGGCTAGGGGCGGATCTTAAGCGGAGGATTAGAGCTTATCCGGTGACAGCCGGCACCCTTTTTCATGCTCACCCCTCACAACATAGAAAAAAGCCGGTTTAAGTTTTCCTTAAACCGACTCTGTAAATTATTCTGTAGCAACGGATTGGTCAGCTTGAAGCTTCACTGGAGCGAGCATCATAAAATGCTGTCCTGCGTGATCTCGAAGTGCCTCAATACGGGCAGCTGTTTCTGCTTGATCTGTTGCCTTTAATTCATCAATATACTTGTTTAGTAGCTCTACAACATCACTTTGACCCTTGTCAGATAGAGGGAGTAGGGAAACCTTAGCTCCTTTTGCAATACGTCTGTTGATGGCAGCTTCGTCTAGGCCCATCTCAGGCTGAAGACGAATATAAACCACTCCACCTGTCATCCCTGCACAAATCCATGGACCTGGATCTCCCATCACAATTGCTCTACCGTTTGTCATATATTCAAATGCAAAGCCCTTAAGATTTGCACGGCCACCGATTCCACCAAATTGATCGTTGATTGGTTGGGTTAACTCCCCGCCAAAGATGATATCTGCACCGGAGAGACGAATACAAGCACGAGCATCGGCATTTCCTTGGACGATGAAAGTACCTTTTTGTGCGCCGTAGGCAAAGCTCTTTCCTACAGAACCGTTAATGAAAAGGCCATTCTTGTTACGAGCCTTCATAACGCTGATCTTACCACCGAAGCTAGTTTTACCGACGCCATCCTGAGCTCCACCTTGAACTCGGATATTGATCCCTTCAGCGTTAAACGCACCAAGACCGTTACCAGGAACACAGCCAGATTCAAAGTTCAAGTGAACTTCTGGAAGAGAAACGTAGCTGCCGTCCAAGTGAGGCTTCACACGTTCACCGGAATAGCGACTTCCTAACACACGTTGATCACCGAGTACATTGGTAAATTGACGAACCAGCGGGCTGTTCGTGTCCACGTACACCGGTTCTGCGCTTTGGTTTTCTGCTCCTGCAGCTACAAGAACCTTCGCTAACTCTGCTTCTTCATGCACAGCAGGAAGAAGAGCTGGTTCCAAGTCTAAACGATCAAGCATAGCAGATAGATCAATCTTCTGCGTTTCTCGAACTTGCTGAAGTAAATCGGAGCGTCCAACAAGCTCTTGCGTGTTAGAGATACCAAGTTCAGCGGTAATACGCTTCACTTCTTCGCCGAAAGCGGTGAAAAGACGCTTCAGATTTTCAACTGCCTCATCATATACTCGAGGAACGAAACGACGCAAGCCGTGTTCCTTAGCTTCTTCAACAGATTCGATTTGAGTAGCAATACCTACATGGCAGGTATCTAAGTGACAACCGCGGCAAGTTGTACAACCTACTGCAAGCATGGCGAGGGTACCGAAACCAGCACGGTTAGCTCCAAGCATCATCATTTTGACTACATCGTTACCACTCTTTAAGCCACCATCAGACCAAAGTTCAACTTTATTACGAAGTCCAGCTTCAATTAATGCCTTATGAGCTGCGGCCACTCCGATTTCAGTTGGTAATCCTACGTGTTGTAGAGCGTGAATTCTTGCAGCACCAGTACCACCGTCAAAACCGGAGAGGGTGATGATGTCTGCACCTGCCTTAGCCACACCTACGGCAATGGTTCCGATGTTTGGCACGACAGGGACCTTGACAATTACCTTCGCTTGATGGTTAGCGGTCTTAAATTCGTCAATAATTTGAGCTAGATCCTCGATCGAGTAAATGTCATGGTTATTCGATGGTGAAATTAAGTCCGAACCGATGGTGGCATTACGTGCTGCTGCAACCTTCGCTGTTACTTTCTTACCTGGCAAGTGACCGCCTTCACCTGGCTTCGCACCCTGACCGATCTTTAACTCGAGGAGGTTGCTGGAGTTAGCCAATTCTACATTAACACCAAAACGACCGGATGCAATTTGCTGACCACGGGTTTTCGGATATTTTCCGATCATGTCCTTGATCTCTCCGCCTTCACCGTTCAAGCTGATCATGTTTAGCTGATCAGCTGCTTCAGCATAAGCGCGGAAAGCAATCTCGTTCTGCGATCCGAAGGACATAGAGGAGATAACAAATGGTAAACTGTGATCACCAACCCCGATATTGACCTCAGATGGATCAACTTTTCCTTGTGACTTTTCATAGTTAATGTCGGCCACGTGACGGATAGAAAGAGGGGTTTGCTTCTCAATCTCTTCTAATTTATCAGCAAATTCTTGGTAAGTTAAAGTTCCGCTAGCTAATTGACCGATGGACTTCCATACGCGTGGCCACAGATGGAACAGCTTCGCAGGCTTAGATTCCGCCGATTGGAAATCTTCATAACGTTGCTTGCTGTCATTCTCCAGGTCTTCGAAAGAAGTACCTGCCTTCTCAGAACCACAGAAGTTCACAATGTGAAGAACTTCTGCCACCGAGTCGTTCAGACCGATAGAGGAGAAGATGCGGAAATATCCGCGGGCTTCGTGAATACCTATAGTTGAAGTCACTTTCTCTAGGCCCTTGCAGAGTGCTTCGTATAAGCTGATAACAGAATCGGAGCCATCCTTGCCGTAAACAGTAGAGAAGAGCAAGTATGGATCAATAGCGTCTGCACCGATACCGAAGGCTACAGCAATATCATGAAGGCTTCGAATAGCGGCAGAACGGAGAATAATGCTTGTTTTTCTTCTTAGGCTGATGCCTTCGTCGTTCTTCGTACTCTTAAGGGCCTGATCGACCTTTGCTACAGTAAGCAGAGGATCAATCCAGTACTTCCCATCTGTATGAGTTAAAGCGTCATCTAAAAGAATGATTTGTGATCCGGACTGGGCAGCCTGAACAGCCTTTTCCGCTAGTTGCTCTAGTGCATCAGTCATTTTTTGATTGTCTGTAAAATGCGTGGATAGGGTAGCTACTCCACCATGTGCGCTGAAATATTCGAGAATCTGCTCAAGGGAGGAAGAACCTACTTGGGCAGCAGCCTCTTGAAGGTTAGCTCCCTCTAAAATGATCGGAGCAGGAAGCTCTATGCCAGGTTGGCTTAATTCACGGTAAACACCAGGACGTGCACCGAGTACTACACGAGTGGAGAAGTGCTCCATCTCACGGTCTCTATCAATAGCAGGATTGGTTACAACCGCTACGCTTTCCTTAATAAAGTCGGCTAGATTCTGTCTATCTTGCGCTAAGGCAGCCAAAGGTGCATCGTGTCCTAATGATCTTATCGGCTCAGCACCGTTAGTAGCCATCTGTTCCGCGAGTTGGATTTGTTCTCTTTCCCAACCGAAAGCAGAATAGATTTGGTTGGATACTTCGGTTACGTCGACATAAGGTGCTTTTGCTTTATCGAGTTTAGCGAAGGTAAGCTGATCACCGAATCCAGTGAATGTGCCTTTAGAGATCGCTCTCTCATAAACCGTCTCTTGCAGTTGCCCGTGATAAATGACTTCCACATGAGCATCCTTGTGTAAGATAAGTCCGACCTTCTCACCGGGAGCTAAGGACTTCGGTTCACTAACCATCTCCGTAACTGGAGTAACACCTTGTTCAGAAGAGAAGAAGAGAGATGTTGTGTCTTCTACCATCCAAACAGGACGTAAACCTAATGCATCGACACTAAAGACGCACTCATCCTTATATCGAGAGATAATCCCCGCTGGGCCTTGGGCGAAGTGTCCCCAAGTTTGGCGGAAGTACATGTATAAATCTCGAAGTTCTGGACGAAGATGCTTGATCTCATTGTGAATCGGTGGGAAGACCATCTCAAGAGCTTCAAATAAGCTCAGGCCGTAACGATGGATCAGAGTCTCAATCGTTCTGTTCATGTTTTGGGAGTCACTTCCACCTTTAACAAGAGGGACACCAAGCATGCTAGCTTCATCTTCTAATTTATTGATTGTATTGATCTCTCCGTTGTGACCGAGTACGGAGAAGGGCTGTACGCGAAAAAAGCTGGATAATGTATTGGTAGAATAACGATTATGTCCAAGAGTTGCTGAAGAAGCAAACTCTGGCTTCGTGATATCCTGATAATAGCGTGGAATAATACTTGCTGCACCCATGACCTTATAAGCAGCGGTGTAGTTGCTTAAGGAGGCAACATGAACATGGAATAGGTCTTCAATTTCGATATGAAGATCAAAAAGGTTGCTTTCTACCTTTACTCCTTCGTTCTCGCATAAACTAGCTACTTGCCAGAAGATCGGTTCGTCAGCACGTCCGTTCTTACCTAGCACTTCACTGTTAACTGCATTTTCCTGCTCAAGTAGAATCGTAACATTATATTTAGCAAAGAGATCTCGGATAGCATTCATGACTTGGACTGGGTCATGACCCTTGCGTGGAACAAAGATATGGGCCACGGAAAACTTCTCATCGTAGGCAAGGCTTGAGGAGTGGCCTGCAGCCGTTAGTTTCTGAGCCCAGAGATCTCTAGGGATATCAGTGAGAATTCCACATCCGTCTCCTTCGCCATCGATAAACCCGGAGCGATGCTCCATCTTAATAAGTGCATCAATAATACGAAGAACATTGTCTCTTGTTGGTTGACCATTCTTCTCGACGATAGCAACGATCCCACAGCTATCGTGTTCTTGTGCTAGGTGATTTTTGAATTTTCCGTAATTAGGGCTTACTCGCATAACGTTGGTCAGCTTGGCTGACCATCACCTCCTATCCCATTGTAAAACTTATTTTTGTCTGTATGGAAAAGCGAATGGCTTATTTCCCCCAGTAAGAACATAACCTTGGACTCCGGCCGGTCATAACTGTAAGGGTGAAGGAAAATATCTGTTCTAGTGATGAGGGAAATTTTCAGTAAACAGAAACAAGTTAAAATTATTTATAGAATAACACGCTTTCTGTTTCAAGACAACATTTTTTTGATTAAATATACAAGATGAAAGCGATTTAAAATATAAAACTAATAATTATGAATTTTCATCTACATGCAATTGGTGATATAAATCATAAAAGAAATGATCTTTTTATTAGATTGATATACGTTTTTTAGAAGGAGGATAATCTTCTTTTTGAGGTTTTTGATGGAATTATAGGATTTGATAGGGTGGTTTATAGCGGGAACGCCATTTTAGGTAAAAAAATACCAAAGAAGAAAACCGCGTGGTTGCTCCTTTGGTAATGAATAAAAATAAATAAAAATGAATAAAATTACATTTTTGAAAAGCTTCGCTCTACAGCAGAAATGGTTCGGTGTATATCTTCTTCGGTGTGAGCTGTAGTAATAAACCATGCTTCATATTTTGACGGGGCAAGATGAATCCCTTCCTCCAGCATATAGCGGAAAAACTTAGCGAATACCTCGCCGTTAGAGGCTTCGGCTTGCTCGTAATTGGTAACTGGGGTGTCGGTAAAATGGGTGCTAAGGGCCCCTTTGATGCGATTTAGTTGCAACGGTATTTGGTATTTTGAGGCAGCTGTTGCAATACCATCTTCTAGCATTGCCCCTAGGCGATCTAATTCCTCATATACACCAGGTTGTTTAAGAACTTCAAGACATGCAATACCTGCAGAAATCGAGGCGGGGTTTCCAGCCATCGTACCTGCTTGGTAAGCCGGCCCCAGAGGAGCTACTTGATCCATAATTTCCTTTGTTCCTCCATAGGCACCGATTGGCAGTCCACCACCGATAATCTTCCCTAAGGCTGTTAAGTCAGGCTTTACCTTTAATAAGTCCTGTGCCCCTCCGTACATAAATCGAAAACCGGTTATGACTTCATCATAGATGACTAGTGCTCCATAACGATGCGTTAACTCGTTAACCTGTTCTAGGAACCCGGGATGTGGGGGAACAATGCCAAAGTTGCCGACAATTGGTTCTACAAGGACAGCAGCTACTTGATCTCCCCACTTTTCCAAGGCGGTTTCATAAGCTTCAATATCGTTAAATGGAACGGTGATGACCTCGCTGGCAATGGACTGTGGAATCCCTGCGCTATCGGGAATGCCAAGAGTAGATGGTCCTGAACCGGCAGCTACAAGAACGAGGTCAGAGTGACCATGATAGCATCCAGCAAATTTCATAATCTTATTACGGCCAGTATGAGCTCTTGCTACGCGAATCGTACTCATGACGGCTTCTGTACCAGAGTTTACAAACCGAACTTTATCTAAAGAAGGAATGGCTTCCTTCAACATACGGGCAAACTGTATTTCGAGAGTCGTGGGCGTGCCGTATAAAGTTCCATTCTCCGCTGCCCGGCATATCGCGGCCGTAATATGAGGGTGGGCATGTCCCGTTATAATAGGCCCGTAGGCAGCTAAATAGTCAATATATTGATTCCCATCGGCATCCCAAAAATAAGCCCCTTGAGCCTTCTCCATAAAAACAGGAGCGCCACCGCCGACGGCTTTAAAGGAGCGAGATGGGCTGTTAACCCCCCCGACAATACATTCTAATGCTTGTTGATATAACTCAACTGATCTGCTGCGATTCATATTATCCCTCCAAAAACATGCTATACTTATGTATCATAACGAGTAAATTAGAAGAAAGCTACTGGTTTAGAGTATGAATCAGTATCCATATGTGACTTATAAATCAGAAGAAGAAAGGGCTTGAAGATGTTAAGAATAGAAGTAAAACAATTAACTAAACAATTTAAGTCTTACCACAGTCGTGAGGGTTTGGCTGGGGCCTTTCGTGATCTTTTTTCACGAGAGTATCATAGCGTTAACGCTGTAAATGGCATTTCCTTTGATGTTCAAGCAGGAGAAATGGTTGGGTATATTGGGGAGAACGGAGCGGGGAAGTCAACCACGATCAAGATGCTTACAGGCATTCTTCAACCCACCTCAGGTTATCTTCGGATTAATGACATGGATCCTCATAAACAGCGGGAAGAGTTTGTGCAAACGATTGGGGTTGTCTTTGGGCAAAGGAGTCAATTGTGGTGGGATATTGCTGTACAAGAATCCTTCCGTCTACTCAAGAAAGTGTATAAAGTCTCGGATGCAGACTATAAACAGCACATGGGAGAAGTCATAGAAATTCTCGAGATTGGAGAATTACTTAATCGGCCAGTTCGAAAGCTAAGTCTAGGACAACGTATGAGATGTGAGCTGGCAGCAGCCTTAATCCATAATCCGCCTCTCTTGTTTCTAGATGAGCCGACAATCGGATTGGACGTTTTAGTGAAGCTCAAGATTCGAGACTTCCTGCGGGAGCTTAATCGGAAATATGGAACAACGGTACTTTTAACCACCCATGATCTCGCGGACATTGAGGCTCTCTGTTCACGTGTGGTCATGCTTGATGAGGGGAATATCATTTATGACGGGAGTCTTCAGGAGTTAAGAGAAAATTGGGGTGGAGGAAAAAGTGCTGTTATTGAATTTACTAGAAAAGTGGAGCTAGATGAATTGACGGCCCTAACAGAAGGTCAGCCTATTGGCTGGAAGCAGGAGAATCCCATTCGTTTTAAAGCTGATTTTCTCAGTCCAAGTCTTACTGTCTCTGACCTTCTCTCACGTGTCGCGCCCTATATTGATGTAAAGGATATCCGCATCGAGGAAACGAGCACAGAGGAAATTGTACAAAAGATCTATAAAGAAGGAATTTCTTATGCTTAGTATGTATGTAGAAATGATACGGATTCGATTCCTGATGATGTTGGCCTATCGTGTCAATTACTACTCGGGAATATTAGTTTACAGTATTAATATTGGTGCTTACTATTTCTTATGGAACGCCATTTATGGCGGCCAATCCTCCATGGGGGGAATGACTTCTTTACAGATGACCAGCTATGTTGCGGTCTCTTGGATGGCGCGGGCGTTTTACTTCAATAATATTGACCGCGAAATGGCCTTAGAGATAAAGGATGGAAAAGTGGCCATTGAAATGATAAGACCCTATAACTATCTGGCGGTGAAGACGATGCAGGCCCTAGGAGAAGGGGTGTTTCGTTTGTTTTTCTTCTCCGTTCCAGGAATGCTGATTGTTTCCTTGTTATTTCCGATCGTTTTTCCAAGTGATGCGGCTACTTGGTTGCTGTATGGGGTAAGTTTAATGTTTAGCTTTATTATTAATACCGAACTTAATCTGATTACAGGAGTCTTAGCCTTTTTCCTGCTAAATAATGAAGGTATTATGAGAGCGAAACGGGTTATTGTAGATTTGTTCTCTGGACTCATCCTTCCCATTAGTTTTTATCCCGAGTGGGCGAGATCCATACTAGAATACCTTCCTTTTCAAGCGATTAGTTATCTTCCAGGGCTAATATTCACGGGCGCAGCGGAAGGGGAAGCGGTACAGCGAGCTCTACTCGTGCAAACAACATGGGCACTTGTATTGTTAGTTCCACTCTACTTTCTATGGATCCGTGCAAAAAAGACCCTTGTGGTACAGGGGGGTTAAGGTACATGTTTTATATGGAGCTGTTCTTTGATTATCTCAAACAATATCTGAAAACGAAGATGGCCTATCGATTAGATCTCATCAATGAGATTATTTCCGATTTTATTTTCCAAGTGGTTAATCTAGTCTTTATTTTGGTGGTTTTCCAGCATACGAGTCTCATTAACGGATGGAGCCGGGAAGAAATCATTTTTATTTACGGTTTTTTCTTAGTTCCTTATGCCATCTTTACGACTTTCTTTAATCTGTGGGAATTTCAAGAGAAATATATTATTAAAGGTGAGATGGACCGAATACTAACGCGTCCAGCTCATAATTTATTTCAAGTGATGCTAGAAACAATGGAGCCAGAGGCATTGGCAGGAGCATTCACAGGTCTCGTTATTATGGGTTATGCCTCGTATGAAATGGGATTAACGTTTGCCTGGTATGATCCGTTCGTCTTCCTTGTACTTGTACTATCAGGTGTCCTGTTGTATGGGGGAGTTTATACTTCCATTGCTGCGATCGGTTTCTTTTCGGATTCCAAGACTGGGATCTCGCCGATGATCTGGAATATCCAAAACTATGGAAGATATCCGCTAGACATCTATAACAATGTGATTCGTTTTGTTTTGACTTGGATTCTTCCTTTTGCTTTTGTCGGAGTCTATCCTTCTTCCTATTTCTTAGGGAGAGAAGAGCTGTATACCTATGTCTGGTTAACTCCAGTGATGGGGCTCATATTCTTTGGAATCGGACTTTTTGTATGGAATCTTGGGGTTAAGAACTATCGTGGAGCAGGCTCTTAACAAGTGTGGAATTTACAAATAGATAGAAAATTTGCACATCTCCCTGCATAACATGTATCAAAGGGAGGCTATGCATATGTGGGTCGTTGAGAATTTTCGACCCTTTGAACCCACATACGGTCGTGGTAAACGCTTTAAGACGGGGACCAAATTTGTTTGGGAAGTAGCAGATATTCTCCATGGTGGGAGAATTCTTTTTCGCTTCACAACAATTGATGGACAGAACAATTGCCTGGTCACCATGAAAGAGTTGGACTACTTTGTCGAGGTTTCTGATGAAATTTTACAGAAGCTCTTAGATGAATATCGTAAAAAAAAACAGAAGAATAAGGATGACCCGGGTAAAGAAGATCCTCCTAAAGCGAACTGACCGATGGGGGAGGGGGTTGCAGGCATGTCTGAGTGGAACTTTGCTTTTTGGTCTGTATTAATTCTTGTGAGCTCCTTTTCTTCATGTTATGCATTGTATAAATTTGCAAATAGAAAAGATCAGAACAAATGAAATAAGAGATTAGGCAAATCGGGCGGGACTATAACCGGAGTTTCTCCTGTTAACCCGTCCTGCCTACCTAATTTATTAATTATCGCAATCGTTACAGCAGAGGAGAGAGATAGAAGATGAAGATCTATACGAAATCTGGAGATAAAGGCGAAACCAGTCTAGTTTACGGCCAAAGAGTTTCAAAGCATTCTGCGAGAGTAGAAGCCTACGGAACTTGTGATGAGGCTAATTCGATGATTGGGCTCGCTATTTCTTTTTTACCGAAAGATGATCAGTGGACGGAGCTGTTGGAGACGTTCCATGTCGTTCAGACGAAGCTCTTTCACGTAGGGGCCGAGCTGGCGACACCGGTGGGCAAGAAGGTAGGTTGGCCAATACAAGAAGAGGATGTAACGTATCTAGAGCAGCAAATTGATAAAATGGATGAGGAACTGCCGGCGCTGACAAACTTTGTGTTGCCTGGAGGGACCCAGGCGGGTGCAGCTTTACACGCAGCCAGAACGATAGCTCGGCGAGCGGAGCGCAACGCGATTGCCATCTCTAGGGAAGAAGAGGTAAATCCTACAGTCGTCAAGTATTTGAATCGCTTGTCTGATTTTCTTTTCGTGGCGGCTCGCTTTGTTAATCAGGGGATGGGAAAGGCAGAGCCCACCTTACAAGTTTAAGACAAACGGTTTAGATTATTGACAATCGTATGGCCTAGTCATTACACTTAAAGGAGGAGATCCATTCTTCCGTTAAGGGTAATGATTAGAGAGGTGCACGTGATGTCTGCTGATCGACTAGAGATAGCGGTTCAAAAATTGAAAGATACAGGGATCCGGATGACACCACAGCGTTATGCAATCCTATCCTTCTTAATGGAGACGTTAAGTCATCCAACAGCCGATGAGATATACAAGGTACTGGAATCCCAATTTCCTAATATGAGTGTAGCTACAGTCTATAACAACCTGAAGGTCTTTAAGGATGCAGGACTTGTTAGGGAACTTACGTATGGAGATTCTTCCAGTCGTTTTGATGGAAATACAAGCGATCACTATCATTGCATTTGCTCGTCCTGTGGCAGGATTGTCGATTTTGATTATGAGCCGCTAGTTGAGCTTGAGGAAGAAGCCGAGAGGTCTACGGGGTTTGCAATCTCCTCGCATAGACTGGAGTTTTATGGTACGTGTGAGTTGTGCAAGACAGAGTATAAGCAATAAACAATGTTAACTTTAAGAACCGGAAGAACTCCAACATCATCGGATTTTTTCGGTTCATTTTATTTTTAGGAGAACTGAAATGGAATTACAAACAAATTACAGGACACGAAGGCGAACCGGTGGAGGTCCTGCCCGCTGGGTCTTATTTTTGCTTATGGCCACCGTTATCCTTGGTTTAGGTATCGTTGGAATTCTGTGGTATCAAGATCAGTGGAGCAATTCAACCCAAGTAGAATCATTTTCGGGAAGAGAGCATCCCGTTACCTATCAAGGGGTCCTGCTGCAGGAAGAAGATGTTCGTGTAGTGAATAATGAACACTACTTCTCTATGAATTATATCAAGGAGAATATAGATCCCAATATTTTCTGGGACGAACAGACAAAAGCTGTCGTGATTACCACAAAAGATAAAGTATTGACTTTTCCGGAGGGCCAGGTTGAAGCTTTTGTCAACGGACAACCCTTCTCTATACGTGTACCGGTGGAAGATGTTAATGGAGTAAAGTATATTCCTGTTAGTCCCTTAGAGAATATTTATGGTATCCGTCTACAGAGCTTAACGAACACGGGAGTAGCTATCCTCGAAAAGTCTGGAGACATGATCCAAGTAGGAGAGACTGTTGTACAGCCAGAGAAAGTTGAGCTTACTTACTTTGTGAGGCAAGAGCCATCCACCCAAGCACCTTACGTGATTGAGCTAGGACAAGAAGCGAAAGTTCACATATTTGGGGAAGAAAAGGGCTGGTATTATGTACAGACTTTAGATGGGCTTGTGGGCTATCTTGATAAGAAGGATGTCCAACTCGAAGGAATAACCCAGATAACCCTTGAAGTGGAAGATAAGAAGCGAATTCCTTGGAGTCCATTGGGAGGAAAGATTAATTTGACCTGGGAACACGTAGTTAGCCGTAATCCAGATCACTCCAAGATCTCTCCAATGCCAGGACTTCATGTTGTATCCCCGACATGGTTTGACCTAGTGAATGGAGAAGGAGAAATCTCGTCAAAAGCAAGCTTGCCTTATGTTGAATGGGCACATCAGCAGGGCTATCAAGTATGGGGATTGTTCAGTAACAACTTTGACCCAGACATTACAACTACAGCCTTAGCGACATATGAAACGAGAAGTAAAATGGTGAGACAGCTTGTGCAATATGCCTCCATGTATAAGCTAGATGGAATTAATATTGATTTTGAGAATGTTTATTTGAAGGATAAAGAAAACCTCGTTCAATTTGTTCGGGAACTCACCCCTTATCTTCACGAACAAAATCTCGTCGTTTCGATGGATGTTACGATTAAGTCAACTAGTGAAAGATGGTCGATGTTCTATGATCGGGCGAGGTTAGCACAGACAGTGGATTATATGATTGTGATGACCTATGATGAACACTGGGCTTCAAGTCCAGTAGCAGGATCTGTCGCTTCTCTACCTTGGGTGGAGAAAGGCTTGCAAGGGGTTCTAGAAGAAGTTCCTGCATCCAAGCTTCTTTTGGGAGTGCCCTACTATACGAGACTCTGGAAAGAAGAGACGGATCCATCCACCGGAAAAGTCAGGGTCACTTCTAAAGCTATTACAATGGATACAACAGACAAGTGGATCAAGGAGCGTAATTTAACTCCTGGTTATGATGAAAAGTCAGGCCAGATGTACGTCGAGTATAAAGATCAAGCTGATGGAGCGACGTATAAGATATGGATTGAAGATGAGATGTCCATGAAAAAAAGGACCGAGCTCGTGAAAAAATATAATCTAGCGGGGATAGCCTCTTGGAGACGAGGATTTGAGAAGCCTGGCATCTGGAATGCGATTGCCGAAACGCTAGAGAAGAAGCCGTAAGGGGAGAAGAAAATGCCGCTTACATCTATTTTGGTCGGTGGGTTCCAATGGGTAAATTTAGCCAACACGGTTTATCTGAGAAATGGAGTGCAAACAGACTTCATTGACAATGAGGAATCATTGCTGGAATATTTAGTTGCTAGCCATCTTTTATCACCAGATGAGAAGGACAGATTAACTCCTGAGTCAAGATCGCAAATTTATAGGCTAAGAGACCTCTTTCGCCGAATGCTAACCGATATTACCGAGAGGCAATTAATTTCTGAAACAGATCTTGAGAAGCTAAACGATATAGGAAAGAAGATCTCCTTAGAGTTTCATCTTGTGAGGGAAGTTCAAGACATTACAAGTAAGATAACCGGAAAGACAAAAGGAGATCAGATTATTTTTGAGATTCTAGCATCCTTTGCTGAAACCTTTGAGAAGGCAGGAATGGATCGAATCCGTTCGTGTAGCCATGAGGAGTGCATCTTGTTTTTTGTCGATGTATCTAAAGGTGGAAAGCGTAGATGGTGTAGTATGGAGTCGTGCGGAAATCGGGCGAAGGTATCCAATTTTTATTCTCGAAAAAAGGATAATTGAGAGAAGGTTGATTTCTTAGAGTGGGTACCCCCAACTCATAAGAGATCAGCCTTTTCTTATTGATTAGATTACATAGAATCCGATGTTTAGGCGTCCTATTGGGGACGCCTCCTATTACAGTGCCTAGATTACACTTACTTTGGAAGAATTCGAGTCACTTACATCAGTATCTAAAATACTAGATAAAGGGACATAGGGAGGGCAAAAATCACCGTTGTTTTCAATCCCCTGATTTTGTTTGGTCGTAATAAACGTATCTAACTGCTGTGTTGGACCAAAAGAAACAGTTGATCCTCTTTCAAGTATATTGATCTTGAAAGCCAGAAGATTAACTTGCGTTAGCGGGAACAATTGTCATCACTCCTTTAGTCATAAATTTTAATGGGATAAGCATTGCTATCGAATACATCGCGATCATCTACTCCGCTCTTAGTCCCTAAAAAATCACAGGTATCTCCGGAGTTCTGGCCAAAACCTTGATTTCTTTTGTCAGAATTGCTCCAATCGACCAAATAATTCTCTCCGATATTAAAGGCAGAGGCGTTTTCGAAGGAATTAATTTTAATAAAATATATGTTATTAATAATTACTGTTGGGTTTGAATCCACCTTTAACCCCCCCAGCCACATTATTGTCTATCACATCCGAGTCATCCAAATTGAATCTAGAAAAAAAGTTACCCGTTCCATCTCCGAATTGCTGTAAACCCATATTTCTTTTTATAACCACGTGATTGCCCTTTTGCACTGTTCTCCCCATAATCGTTCTCGACCCTACATCTTGTTTGTTAATTTTAATGTTTAGGAAGTTAATTTGCCTAAACTTCATTTCTTATCCCCTTCTTTCAACTGTATTACGTTATCCCTATGTGGGTTCCTTTAAAATATTCTTGTTTGACGTTTAGTGTAGAAATGATATTAACGCATTCTTGTCCACGACAATGAATAGAATGATTTTATAGGGTATCCTTTTCCAATTCTTTAGAATGAATCGGGTGATAGGCGTGGATATGAATAAGCTAAAACAATTAATGGAAATGGCTCAGAAGATTCAAGGAGACTCGTTTTGGGCGGATATATTTGATCAGAATTCGTCAAACTTCATGGTTCCTTATGGGAAAAAAGAGCAACCCAATATACAGCCAAAGTATCCTCTTGCCGATGTTTTAAGAGGTTCATACGAGATTGTTGTGCTTATAGATCTATCTGGGGTGAGGAAAGAAGATGTTCATCTCACGCTTCAGGGAAAGACACTTTTTATTAAAGGAAATGCCACGCCTCAGTTTCCAGAATATGAAGTGGTAACGACAGAAAGGATGCAAGGCAGCTTCGAGAAATCGATTCCTCTACCCGAAGAGCCTTATGGAAATAAAATTCATGCCAAATTTGTCAATGGACTACTGGAGATAAGGATTCCCATAAAAACAAAGCCGCGCGAAAATATTGTTATTGAATGAGGCCTCTTTATGACAATTAGAGGAATGATACAGAAACTAATTCATTTTCTTCCTATTTCTCCTGATAAACATGCGCTTAAGCTGGATGAAAGACTACGCAAATTAGAAAATGATATTATGGTCCTGAAGGATGTAGAAAAGTCCAGAAGCATTATTGTAGAAAACCTGAACATTGAAAAAATAATAGTGGATAGAGTCCATTATGAAAATAATATTGGCACAATCGGAATCAAAGAACTTGAGGGAAAGCTGAACATTGGGGCCAATTATGAGACAGATTCCCATATTGCAAAAGTGGGGGAAAAGAAGAAAGGGTTAGTGCAAAAACAAAATCAAAAAGCAAGCGCCAGCAATGGCAATACCGCAGGAGCGAAAAAATCAGATTCTAGCGGACCTGCAATCAATCTGAAAAACAGAACTCTTTCAGATTAAATATAAACAGAGAGACGTCTATACGTAAGCCACCCCCGACACCACAATGCCAAGGAGCAGCCTAGTATTGTTTTAAGCCAAAGCTAAACTCTGGGAAGCATTCAGAGGCAAGGTGATATTCACTGTGGTTCCTTCATCTAGCTTGCTATCGATGGCAATGCTTCCTTTATGCTGTTCAATAATCTTATAGCTCACCATGAGTCCTAAACCTGAGCCTTTTTGCTTCGTGGTGTAGAAGGGTTCCCCCAACAAGTTCAAACGTTCTGTTGGAATCCCGCAGCCTTCATCTGTAAATTGGATCGTAATAGAGTTTTCTTTTCCGGTAACCGATATGGAGATGATCCCACCACTTGCCATCGATTCCATGGCGTTTTTTAGGACGTTAATAAAAACTTGCTTAAGATGGTTAGCTTCACATTCCATCATCTTGGGTTCAGATGGAATGAGGGCTTTAATTTGGATGTTGTTTAATAATGCTTGCGGTTCAAACAAAGTTACAACACTCTGAAGAAGATGGTTAATATCCTGTTTTTGATAGTTTCGTTGTTGAGGCTTCGCTAAGAATAAAAACTCTCTAATGATTTCTTCTACGCGGTCAATTTCAGAGAGCATAATTTCATGGAAGTGACGATGCTCTTCCTTAGGGCTTATAATTTGTAAAAAGCCTTTGATACTCGTCAGTGGATTTCGGATCTCGTGAGCAACGCCTGCAGCCAGTTGCCCTACGATGCTAAGCTTCTCTGATTTTAGCAGCATTTCTTCTGATGCCTTGCGCTCGGTTATATCTACACAAGAACCGATAACAGCGGTCACTACCCCGTCTATTCGTACGGGGCGAAGGGTGGCGTAAAGAGTCAGTCCATTGAGCGCTGTCATTTCAAAGGTAATAATCTCTCCATCCCATGCTCGGGAATAGTAGTCATGCAACTGAGCGCGTCGCTCATCCGTAGCTTGCAGAAATATTTCAGTGATAGTCTTGCCAAGGACGAGTTCGGGGGTTAACCCTACCTTGCTTAGAAGTTGCCCATCACATAATACATGAATAAATTTATCTCCTTCTTTGACATATTTAAAAATGAACCCTTGCTGCTCACGAATGGCATCCGCAAGATCCTGTTGGGTTTGGCGAAGTTTTTCTTCTGTTTTCTTGCGTTCGGCAATGCTTCTAGTAATACCCAGGTATAAGAGCCACGAGCTTATCGAAAGGAAAAGGGTGAAGGAAAGGTAAATGGTATAGGCATGAGATTCATCCGTAACTATACCGTTAGTTGCCAGAATCCAGACTGCACCCAAGACAAAGTAGACAATGGGGAAGTATTTAAAATTTCGTTGAATTATAGGTCGTTGTCGAGTCATACTTTCCTCCAGTTTTACATACAAGTAAATTTACATATTCTAATAGTAACAGGATAAATGGTCGAAATAAATAAAAAATTGAGGAAAGAAGTAAAATAATGGGACTTATCCAGTTGGATAAGTCCCATTATTGTTCCATCCTATTATAGTTTCTAGACATTGGTTTCTGTATTCTTCGGTGCGTACTTAGGGTCAACAGAGAGTGTTTGTCGGCAATACATACAATCGTCTGTTTGTCCAATCAGCTTGGTTACTCTTTTGCACTTTGGACATTCGACTTGGAGCGCCTTAGAGGAAAGCATTCCAATATACATATAGAACACCGCACTCCCCATGACAAAAATGAGACCTAAGATTAAGAAGATCGCCATAAAGAGCTGGGATTGAAAGATCTGACCCAGGAAGCCAGCAAAACCAGCATAACCGATATACATGACCCCAATACCAGCAAAGCATGTAAGCATGGCATAGTTTCTCATTTTATTAAGCTTACCAGTAAACAGCATGATCCATACCTCCGCAATTCATGGGAGTAACAGGGGTTACCCCTAGCTTGTTACAAGCTTCAGTATAACATATATGTTTAACGGGTGGTACTTGTAAGGGATTGGACTAAGTAACGCTCCACCCAAGAAGTAAGTAAACTAATGGCTACTTCATTTTTTCCGCCTTCAGGTACAATAACATTCGCATATTTTTTGGACGGTTCAACGAAGGCTTCATGCATGGGCTTAACCGTGGAGAGGTACTGTCTGTCAATAGACTCCAGTGTTCGTCCGCGTTCTGTCGTATCTCTGATGGCTCGTCTAAGAATGCGAACATCCGGATCGGTGTCGACAAAGATCTTAGCGTCCATAACGTCACGCAATTCAGGATCTGCCAGAATGAGGATACCTTCTAAAATAATAACCGACTTGGGTGCGACATAAACCGTTTCATGAGAACGGGTGTGAGTAGAAAAATCATACACAGGAATATGGACAGCTTGTCCTTTTTTTAATTGATTCAAGTGGTGTATAAGTAATTCATTTTCAAATGAATCCGGATGGTCATAATTAATCTTTGCTCTTTGCTCCATTGAAAGTTCTGTATGATCATGATAATAAGAATCTTGTGAAATAATTTGGACTGTATCTGGACCTAGCCTATGTTGAATGGCTTGAGCAATAGTAGTTTTACCTGATCCCGAACCGCCAGCAATACCGATAATCAGCATGTCGTGATGCCTCCTTAACTTAAGGGATGCTTATATTTATTATGCGGTAAGTAGAGCGAACCATTCTGACATCCGATAAGCAGGAGTGATTCGCAAATACAAACAAGACTAGTATACCGTACTTTTTTAATCCTACAAGGAGGAAAATTCCCTAATGTGTTGAATTTGTTATCTAAATCAAGTATCTTCAGAGCCTTAGGTCAATGAAGATATTTATATGGCAAGGGGGTGTTTCCATGAGCCTAAGTCATTTAGTGCCGGGGAAGCATGAGGCGATTCCTTCTCAAAGTAAACAAGTTTTTATCGAGTTTTCTCGGTTTTTCATGGCTTATATGGAAGCGAAGGAATTTTTGAAGAACGGGCACCTTCTCGACTCTTATAACAGCGTACATCAGTCTCTTCATCATTGGGCAAGGTTAGCGATCATTGAGGTAGGAGAGCGCCCAGAATTAACGGTTTGGGACCAATTAAAGTCAATTGATCCATCTGTGTATAAATTGTATGAGGAGCTGGCAACTTCTCAAGAGCCGCTCGATAAACGAATTGAGCTTTTGTTATTAGCTTTGGATTTTTCTGTTCTATCAAGGATGGAATCTTGTGGTCAATATATCCTAAATTTACTCAAGAGTCGACAGGATCCTTGGACAGTAGAAGAAATTATAGAGCATACTGATTTAGTAGATGAAAAGATAGACGTTCACTTACTCCTCGAAAAGATGCTAAAGCGTTCCCTGGTAAAAGAACAATCTGTTGAGAAGGAAGGTAGGCTGGAGACCGTCTATACAGTTTAGCGAGAAATTTGTCGAAGTTTGACAAACGTTTGAAGAAAGATTATAATTTTGTATATTGTAACGCGGTCTTTCGTTTTATGTAAACGAGGGGTCGCGTTTTATTTTGGCTGTCGCCCTGACAGGCGACAGCCTGAGTTATACAGTTTCTGGCCTATTCAACAATCCCGCTCGAAACGACTTCTCCTCCATTGATTTGGGTGAATAGCTGTGCAGAAGACTCTAATAGGTTTGCATGCTGTTCTTCATTTAATTGCGGATGGATGAATATGACCTGTATTAACCGAGTAGCTGTCTCGTCAATACTTGTCCTTGTGGAGTCCACAATGGGGCTGCCAAATGGCGAGAAGTCGTCCGTTAAGACAAGCTTGCCCTCCATTGATGTTTCTCTCCCGTTAAGCCCCTCGTAAGAATAGCCAGATTTGCCAAGTTCACAGAGAATGCGGTCTCCGTTAATTTTATCTTTGTTATAGATACCAAAAGGCAGTCCAAATTTCATAGAAAGAAAATTATTAACATCAACTGCCCCATTTACCCAATACATCGGCTTCTCTTGCAGGACTCTCTTGAGTAATGCCTCGGATGATGGTCGATACCTAGAGGGGTCCATTCCTAAAGCTTTAAAGGCCTGTCTCCATTGCTTCACCCCATCGATCTTAGTGAGGCCCTCGTTTCCGCTGTGATCGAGGCGTAAAGTAGACAAGAATAGATTTATTCTTCCTTTGGCCATTTTGGGTGTTTCGGACACAACTACATGATTATATTCAATGAAGCCTAGTCGAAAACCAGGCAAGAGTTCAGATATCTGTTTATCAATGATGAGATTCATCATGTGAGCTAATCACCTCCTGGGCGTATATTCCTATTGTATTAGACAGCAGAATATGGAAGCAAGCATGGTTTTACAGATTCTGATATAATGATGGCGACCTAGATAATGGGAGGAAGAGACATGAAAGAAGTAGTGGTCTATACAGATGGAGCCTGTTCGGGAAACCCTGGTCCTGGTGGTTGGGGAGCCATTTTAATGTTTGGTGAGCACAAGAAAGAATTGTCCGGCGGGGAGAAAGAAACCACGAACAATCGAATGGAGCTTAAAGCCGCGATTGAGGCATTAAAGGCCCTTAAGGAGCCCTGTACAGTAAAGCTACATAGTGACAGTGCTTATTTGGTTAACTGTTTTCAACAGGGCTGGTATAAGGGCTGGATGAAGAACGGTTGGAAGAACAGCAAAAAACAGCCAGTCGAAAATCAAGATCTTTGGAAAGAGATTCTGGAATTGATGAAGAAACACAAAGTAGAATATATTAAAGTCAAAGGTCATGCCGATAATGAATATAATAATCGCTGCGACGAAATGGCTGTAGCAGCAATACCGAGATAGGTGAACCCTTATGGTTGATATGGTTGAATTGAAGCGTATGCTCATTGATTTTGCTCATTCTGTAGGAATTGATAAAATCGGCTTCGCTTCAGCAGACCCTTTTTTGGAATTGAAGGATCGTTTATATAAGCATCGGGAATTAGGTTACGAATCCGGCTTTGAAGAGAGTGATATTGAGAAGCGAGCTCATCCTGAACTCACTATACAAGAAGCAAAGTCGATCATCGCTATTGCCATTGCCTATCCGGCAAGAATGGAGGATTCACCTAAATCAAAGCCGGGAGAATATCGTGGAATGGTCTCTCGTGCAGCTTGGGGAAAGGATTACCATCATGTGCTTCGCGAGAAGCTGAGACTGCTAGAGGCCTTTATTGAGGAGAAGCTTCCTGGTGCACGGTGTGAATCCATGGTTGACACTGGGGTGCTTTCAGACAGGGCTGTAGCAGAGAGGGCCGGCTTAGGTTGGATTGGCAAAAACACCAATCTCATCACACCAGAATTCGGTTCATGGGTCTATCTTGGGGAATTGATTACAGATATCCCTTTCCCTCCAGATCAACCGATTGAGGAAAGCTGTGGAGATTGCACGCTTTGTTTAGATCATTGCCCAACAGGGGCTTTTGAACAGCCCTTTCAACTTAACGCACAAAAATGTGTCGCTTTTCTCACCCAAGTGAAGGATTATATCCCGGAGGAGTATAGAGAACGAGTAGGGAATCGCCTATATGGTTGTGACACATGTCAACAGGTCTGTCCGAAGAACCGTAAAGTTAATTTTACTCATCAAGAAGACTGCTTGCCTGACCCGGAACTTGCCAAGCCTCTTCTTAAACCGTTGCTAACCATAGGGAAAAAGGAATTCCAAACCAAGTTTGGTCCCACTTCAGCAGCCTGGAGGGGAAAAAAGCCCATTCAACGCAATGCCATTCTTGCACTGGCTCACTTCAAGGACCGTACTGCGGTGCCTGACCTCATATCATTAATGAAAAAGGATGAGAGGCCTGTTATTCGAGGAACCGCAGCATGGGCCCTAGGCAAAATTGGGGGAGAAGAGGCTATGCAGGCCTTAGAAGAAGCTAGAAGCAGTGAAAAAGACCAAAAAGTGCAAGCGGAAATTGACCAAGCGTGGTCTAAACTCCGCTCGATTTTATAAATAAAAAAGGAAAACATCGAAGCTCCTTACATATGCTGAATATTAAAAAGCAAGTAAGGAGCGCAACGTTACATGGCAAAAAGCTGGATGAACACCTTAAAGAGTTATTTCTCCATGTTAAACCAGCTCGAAATTGAAGGTGATGTTCGGGAGTTGGAGATTTATTATCAAGGAAACCAAGCTGGCCCTAAAGAAATGGAGCGTATACAACGAGGAAGAGATAATTTAAAATACCGAAATGCTACGCCAGTAAAATGTAAAACGGTAGTCAAGAACATTAAGATCCTCTCGGAACAAAAAGGACATATTGAAGTATTACTGCATAATTACGTCTGGAAACTCTATCACATCGATCATCATTTCATGGAACAAGAAGATGAACAGTTTCATCAGATCTCACTGCGTGAACAGACTGGAAACTGGTTCATTGCGTCGGATCATTTAATTGGCAAAGAGGAAATAAACTCATTGGAGAGAACTCCCGAAGAAGAAGCGGAGGGAGAAGAAGCGGAAGAAGACTCCACGAACGTATCTGTTGACCCGGTGGACCAAGGTTCTAAGCGGACATTTGATCGGGCAAAGGTAAAGCGATATGCAGAAGTTTGGTGGAACCGATATAATCCGGCTTACCCTAAATTTGAAGTGGATTGTACAAATTATGTATCGCAGTGCCTCCATGAAGGAGGCTTGACAATGGAGCACACAGCCCGAAGAGGCAAGGGCTGGTGGGTAAAGGGAAAGACGAACTGGAGCTATAGCTGGTCTGTCGCGCACAGCTTAATGAATTATCTCTTAGGAGCGAATACCAAGCACACTCCTAAGGGGCAGCTGAAACAAACAGCGGATGAGCTGATGGTAGGAGATGTCATATGCTACGACTGGGACGGCAGCGGAAATTACCAGCATAACACCGTGGTTGTCGCGAAGGATCCGAATGGAATGCCCCTTGTCAATGCTCACACTGTGAATAGTCGGCACCGTTATTGGGATTATCGCGATTCCCATGCTTGGACCAAGAACACGCAATATAAATTTATTCACATTACACAATAAATTGTAAAGCCGACCAAACCGGGGGACTCTAACCCGGTTTGTTTCGCGCAAAAAAATGGAGGGGACAAACCTTTGGCTTTTCACATCGTGCTTTATCAACCGGAGATTCCGGCCAATACGGGGAATGTTGTGAGGACTTGCTCCGTAACGGATACACATCTACACTTAATTCACCCACTGGGTTTCTCGGTTGAGGATAAACAACTGAAGAGAGCAGGATTAGATTATTGGCATGAAGTACCTATCTCTCATTACGATTCGTATGAAGACTTCTTAAGCAAGAAGGGCGAAGGCCGATTGTTTTTTATTGAGACCACAGGGACAGGCTATTATACCGATCATGATTACCAGGACGGCGATTACTTCGTTTTTGGTAAAGAGACGACAGGGATACCAAGTGACATTCTCGAGGCAAATAAGGAGCGTGTAGTTCGGATTCCTATGAGGGGAGGAGTTCGATCACTGAACTTATCCAATACAGTGGCTATCGTCCTTTATGAAGCGCTAAGGCAAGCTCGCTTTCCAGGTTTTATATGACAAGAAAATATGGAAATACGCAAAAAAACACCTTCCAAAATAGTCATAAGGAAGGTGTTTTTCTTATACATTGGGATTATAGGTTCCAAGTCTTGTCTTCGTTGTGGCCGGCTGTAAGGATTGCGAATAAGAAACAGCCTAGTACAAAAATAGGAATAAATACACCCATGTAGTGTCGCCCCCTTTCTGTGCCTATTATGCCCTAAGAAGGTGGTGCAGTCGATATGTACTACAACATTTCTAAAAAACCAATCTAATTATAGCCAATTCAACAAGAAAAGGGAATGGCAAGAATGTGAAATCCAATGTTTTAAGCATGTCAGGAGAAACAAGCGAATATATATTAGTTAAAATTGACTCTTAGCCTTCATTCGCGATTGATCCATTAAGCGGTTGGTTGATTTTTGATAAAAGGAGAGGAGGCTCCCATGGATATTATTAGACGCTTGAGTGAGTATCGACAAAATGAAAGAAAATTGGCCTGGGAGGGTACTTTTGGTGAGTATTTAGATTTGGTAAGAAAGAATCCAGACATCGCTCAGACTGCCCATTCACGGGTGTATAACATGATTAAGGACGCTGGAATTGAAGTGGATGAGAGTGGAAGAAAAGAATATAAGTTTTTCACCAAAGAAATTTTTGGATTAGATCGAGCGGTTGAGAAGCTTGTTGAAGAATATTTCCACTCTGCAGCGATGCGCTTGGATGTAAGAAAAAGGGTGCTTATGCTCATGGGTCCCGTCAGCGGCGGGAAGTCAACGATTGTCAGTATGCTCAAAAAAGGATTAGAGAGATACTCCAAGACGGATCGCGGTGCTGTTTTTGCTATTAAGGGCTGCCCTATGCATCAAGAACCGCTCCTGCTCGTTCCTCATGATCTTCGCTCTGACATTGAAGACGAATTAGGCGTGAAAATTGAGGGAGAACTTAACCCTTATACTCGTATGATGGTAGATACGGAGTACGGTGGCCGCATCGAAGATGTTATTGTTCAACGAATCATCCTCTCCGAGAAAGATCGGGTAGGGATTGGAACGTTCAGTCCATCTGATCCTAAGTCGCAAGATATCGCTGACCTCACGGGAAGCATTGACTTCTCCACGATAGCCGAATTCGGATCAGAGTCCGATCCCCGAGCCTACCGTTTTGACGGGGAGTTAAATAAAGCGAACCGCGGATTAATGGAATTCCAAGAAATGTTAAAATGTGATGAGAAGTTTCTCTGGAATCTTCTTTCCTTAACTCAAGAAGGAAATTTCAAGGCCGGACGATTCGCCTTGATCTCAGCAGATGAGCTGATTGTGGCTCATACGAATGAAACCGAGTATAAAAATTTCATTAGTAATAAAAAGAACGAAGCCCTACAATCACGGATTATCGTAATGAGAATCCCTTATAATCTCAGAGTATCAGATGAAGATAAGATCTACTCGAAGCTCATCAGCCAGAGTGATCTTGGCCACGTCCATGTGGCTCCTCATGCTTTACGTACAGCTGCGATATTCTCCATCCTTACCCGACTGAAGGATTCAAAGAAGGCTGGTACGGATCTCTTAAAGAAGATGAAGCTCTATGATGGTGAGAGTGTAGAGGGCTACAAGGAAGGCGATATTGAGGAGCTTCGCAATGAGCATCTCGATGAAGGGATGTCTGGAATTGATCCTCGTTACGTCATAAACCGTATCTCAAGTGCCCTTATTCGTCGTGATACGGAGTGTATTAATGCGCTTGACATACTAAGAGCTTTAAAAGAAGGGCTGGATCAGCACGCATCCATCACTAAGGAGGAAAGAGATCGATACTTAAACTTCATCTCTGTAGCTCGTAAGGAGTATGACGAGGTAGCTAAGAAGGAAGTTCAGAAAGCTTTTGTCTATTCTTATGAGGAATCCGCCAAGACGTTGCTGGATAATTACCTAGACAATGTGGAGTCCTACTGCAACCGGAGCAAGATGAGAGATCCGGTTACCGGCGAGGAGATGGAAGCTGATGAAAAGCTGATGAGATCCATTGAGGAACAAATTGGTATCTCGGAGAATGCGAAGAAGGCTTTCCGAGAAGAGATCCTCATTCGTATCTCGCACTATGCACGCAAAGGGAAGAGGTTCGAATATAATAATCATGAGCGCTTGAGGGAAGCGATCGAGAAGAAGCTCTTCGCTGATCTTAAGGATGTCGTTAAGATTACCACTTCATCTAAAACACCAGATGAAAGCCAGTTGAAGAAGGTTAATGAGGTAACGAAGAGGTTGATTGATGACCATAGCTATTGCCCTCACTGTGCCAACGAGTTGTTAAGGTATGTAGGAAGCTTGCTGAATCGTTAGAGCTTTCGAACGGTAACGCCTAAGGAGGAATCGAATGAAAGAGCCTTTGTATATCGTATCCCAAGAAGATTGGTCACTACACCGCAAAGGCTATCAGGATCAGGTAAGGCATCAGGAAAAGGTAAAAGAAGCCATCAAGCAAAATCTCCCAGATCTCGTAAGTGAAGAGAGTATCATCATGTCTGATGGTAGAGATGTTGTAAAAATTCCGATACGTTCTCTTGATGAATACCGCTTCCGCTACAATCACAACAAGAATAAACAGGTTGGCCAAGGCAAAGGGGACTCTAAGGTGGGCGATGTTATCGCCCGCGATGGAGACCCAACACAGGGAGCCGGCAAAGGGCAAGGGGCTGGAGACCAGCCAGGTCAAGACTATTATGAAGCAGAGATTTCCGTTGAGGAATTGGAAGAGATGCTGTTCGCGGAAATGGAATTGCCCAATCTAAAACAAAAGGATCAGCAGAATATTACGGTTACCGATATTGAATTTAATGATATCCGAAAAAAAGGGCTTATGGGCAATATCGATAAGAAGCGAACGATCCTGGAAGCCATTAAGCGAAGTGCTATGACCGGTAAGGCGCAGCTTAAAGGAATTACAAATGATGATCTAAGGTTTAAGACATGGGATGAAGTGAAAAAACCAAGGTCCAATGCTTTAGTCATCGCGATGATGGACACAAGCGGAAGTATGGGGATTTTTGAAAAATATATAGCCCGAAGCTTCTTTTTCTGGATGACTCGCTTCCTCAGAACCAAGTATGAGAAAGTAGAAATTGTATTTATCGCCCATCACACCGAAGCGAAAGAGGTTACGGAGGAGGCCTTCTTCTCTAAAGGGGAAAGCGGGGGGACGATTTGCTCCTCTGCTTACCGGAAAGCCCTAGAAATCATCGATACAAGATATCCTCCTTCTCAGTACAATATTTATCCGTTCCATTTCTCTGACGGGGATAACCTAACTTCGGATAATGAGCGGTGTGTGAAGCTGGTAGGAGAATTAATGAAGAGGTCCAACATGTTTGGCTATGGAGAGGTCAATCAATACAATCGTCACTCGACCCTTATGTCTGCCTATAAGCATGTTAACGATCCCAAGTTTAAGTATTGTGTGATTAGAGAAAAGGGCGAAGTTTATAAAGCACTTAAGTCTTTCTTCCAGAAAAGAGAAGAAGCTGTTAAATAAGGATTAATGAAGGCATCTTGACTAACTCGGTAATAGGGTTAGTCTTTTGTTTATGATTTTGAACAACAAAAAAGAAGACATCAAAACATAAGTTTAGTTAAGATGTCTCAAATGTGAACTTTTTTGACTGAAATGCTTTTTGATTAGTGGGAACAGCACCTGTTCTTCTTCAAAGATGTGGGCTAATTGATTAATCAATACACATTGAATAGAATGTGCCCATTCCGTATCATGTTCATCGAATGAATCCATAGAATCCATAAGTACCATCAACTGCTTTCTGATCTGATTATGCTCGTCTATGATAAATCCAGAGATCTCCTGAGCATCAGAGTAATACATCTCTTTTAATAAAGGTAAAAGAATCTCCTCTTCTTGTTTAACATGCTCTTCCGTTAGTTTAAACAATTGAGAGATCAATTCTTTCATTACAGGACGAGTAGCGGTGAATATCAATTTCTGTGCTGTATTTGAGATTGATTTAAGCTCCTCATGCTGCCCAATCAGTAGACTTATACGGTCGGTTACAGTGTTCTCTATCATGGTTTATCCCTCCCCTACAATTATTGTAAATCGGGGAAGGCTGATTGGCTGTGAATAAGTTCACAGGGGGATTTATACTTCTAAGCAGGCATAAAGGGCATTTTCTATCACATATAGTATGGATAAGGACAGTTTTAAGCTATCGGTTTAAATAAGGTGAGGTGAAAAGATGACGCTAGAGGAAAAAAAACAACTCGAAAGAGCCATTGATGAAATTACCGAAATCGCAGTAGGATTTGGTTTGGACTTTTACCCTATGCGTTATGAGATATGCCCGGCGGATATTATATATACCTTTGGTGCGTATGGCATGCCGACCCGTTTCTCTCATTGGAGTTTTGGTAAATCCTTTCACAGGATGAAGCTTCAATATGATCTGGGATTAAGTAAAATCTATGAGTTGGTTATTAACTCGAATCCATGCTATGCCTTCCTATTGGAAGGGAACAGCCTGATTCAAAATAAGCTTATTGTTGCTCATGTTCTGGGACATTGTGATTTTTTTAAGAATAATATTCGTTTTTCGAATACCAATCGGGATATGGTTGAAAGTATGTCAGCCAGTGCTGAACGCATACGCCAATACGAAATTTTATATGGGAAGGAGGAAGTAGAGAGCTTTCTAGATGCTATATTAGCCGTTCAGGAGCATATTGATCCTGGATTGTTCGCCTCTAAACTTCGATGGAGCAACCAGGAGCCCCGGAAGGAGAAAAAGGGATTGGCGAAGAGTGGCCGCTATGATGACCTATGGGGACTCGACCCTGAAGAACAAGCAAAAAGAAAGGCGGCCGCTGAAAACGAAACCAATGAGACGAAGTTTCCGCCCGAGCCAGAAAAGGACCTCTTACTCTTTATTGAAGGCTACGCCCCTCATTTGAAGGACTGGCAGAAGGATATTCTGACCATCATGCGAAACGAGATGCTTTATTTCTGGCCGCAGCTTGAGACTAAAATCATGAATGAGGGTTGGGCTTCCTATTGGCATCAAAGAATACTCCGAGAAATGGAATTAACCGAATCAGAAACGGTCGAGTTTGCTAAATTGAACGCAGGCGTAGTTCAACCTTCCACGACAAGCATCAATCCATATTACTTGGGCTTAAAGATGTTTGAATATATAGAAAATAAGTGGGATAATCCGACGGAAGAAGAGCAACAAAAATTCGGACGAAAGATGGGGCAAGGACGCAAAAAAATGTTTGAAATTAGAGAACTTGATTCGGATATTTCCTTTATACGCAATTACTTAACAAAAGAACTTGTGGAAGAATTAGATATGTATGTGTTTGCCAAACAAGGCAACGACTGGACCATAACAGATAAGACCTGGGAGATCGTCCGCGACCAGTTAGTCACTTCACGTGTGAATGGAGGATTTCCTTATCTTACTGTAGAAAATGGAGATTACTTAAAGAATGGTGAGCTCTATATTAAACACCATTTTGAAGGGATGGAGCTCGATATTAAGTATGTGGAGAAAACCCTGCCATACGTTTATAAGCTATGGGGGAAAACGGTCCATCTGGAGTCTACTGTGGAGGAACGACAAGTCCTGTTTAGTCATGATGGCAAGAAAACTCACCGGAGATTTATGTAATGGTAAAAGGAGCTGGTTGACCCAGCTCCTTTTCTTCAGTTAAGATCATATTTATTTCCGTTTAGAGGGTGGATGTGCATGATTTATTGGGATTCTGAAAATAAACAGATTATGACAAGTCTTTGTCGATCCTGTCCTGACGATTATTTTGCGCCATATAGCCAAGATCTACAGCACGTCGGTTGCTGCAGCTATAGCCCTGTTTTTTCCTTGTATGAAATCTGGAAGATGGTGAAATCCGGGAAGCGTGAATTCTTTATCAAGCGCATCTATGAGAATGCGGATCGAACGCTAGCAGAATACGAGGTTGTTGTTCATGCTTATGTGCATAACAGCTATGAACATATTACCCGGGATCAGTTTCTTTCCAAGACAGAGCTTACGGATTGGAAGCTTAAGTTTTCGGTATGTCAATTTTTCGTCGAAGGTAAAGGGTGTGGTCTTGATCCTTATTTTAAAAATAGTGTCTGTCGTTCGTTTATATGTTCAGCCGTGGAGGAACAACTGGGCAATGAGGACCAAGATCATTTGAAGGAATGGGTGCGCCTCATTCGTTTAGAGAGTGAAACGTTTAATGAACATCACAAAAAGATCCTACATCGTAAAGCATGGAGTCTTGAACACCATATGCCACAGATATTAGATTACCTTCAAACCATTTAGGCTTCGCCTCGGTCATATAGGTATCTTGCGTATTCAACCGGACGTCGAACGGCCTTCCTATACGTGGTTACGTCTCCAATCTGGTGAAAGAGATCTCTTCCTGGTTTGTTGTTGACCTCGATGATCCATACTTTGCCGTCCCGGTCGATGCCGAGGTCTATACCTAATTCGGTAAGTCTTCCAAACTTCTTCTCTAGGACTTGAGCGACAAGGAGTCCAAGCGAATTACATTCTTCAAAGATGGATCTTCGTTTAGATTCGGCTAAGAATCTACTCAGGTAAGCATCAGGGTTTACCGCCTTCCCTCCGCTGTGCAGGTTGGAAGTGGCGCTATTTTTCGTTCCTACTTTTCCTCCGAGTCCCGTAATACTCCAAGCGCCCGCTGCATCTTTCTGAACGAGTAGACGAAAGTCAGTTACGAGACCGGGTTCCCATTCTAACTGAAGCCCTTGTTGTACGATATATTTCGCATCTTTAGTCCAGTTGGAGATAAGCTGATTCAACTGAGCTGTCGTAGTAAGCAGCTTTCTCACAATTCTCCGTTTATTGTCCCTGCCTTGGATTAAGAAGGATTCTTCCGCTTTTTTAGAAATGGACAGGATCCCACGTCCACCTGTTCCGTTCACAGGCTTAATATAGATGGTTGGGTACTTTCTAAGTAGAGTATAGACGTCCCTAGTACTTTCTAAGAATAAGCTTTCCGGAAGCCATTTGGCTATATTCGGATGGTTCTGCAAAAATCGATGAAGGTTCCACTTATGAGCAAGACGAGAATTTAAAAAGGGGAGGGAGGTTTGATTGCGAAATTGAACAAATTTCTTAAAGGCCTGAGGCTGCATATTTCGAAAACGGTCGTATACGATATGTGGTGAATGAAAGATTCCGGGAGTCCATCCCTTACCTTTTTTGTAGACTAATCCTTTAAACTGGCCTGATGCTAATCGATCTCCGGGGGCAAACAAAAACACTTCTGTATTAAGAGCTTCAGCTTCTTTAGCCAGATGGGTAAAGAACGTCTTCTCCTCGACATAACTCCCTTTTCTCCAAGTCAATATACCAAGCTTCATGGGACCTGCCATTTATTCCACATCTTCTTTCTTCCAGTTTCCTAATCCTAGCCACAGCGTAGGTTTGCCTGTTATCCCCGTAACGAGCTTGAAGCCAACCATTCCCATGGCAAAGCACATCTTAAGACTAGGAACATTATCTAGAGCGACCCTACCATACGCTTTATCTATCCTTCTCATTAATTCCTGAATTAAGGTGACTCCTGTTTGCTTTTGACGATAGCGTTTATGAACAGCTACATAGGATTCCGCGCGTCCATAATCGGCGACCGCAATGAGACCCGTCATGATCTTGTCTTCAATTGCAATCAAGATCACATTTCCAGGTAACATAACCTCTTCACTCTTTAATCTTTGCAGCCACCGAATTCCTTGTTTCGTTATTCGTTTGTCTCCGTGTAGTCTAAGAAATTGAATTAATCGTTGGCGGACCTTCGGAAGGGTGTCCGGGGTGATTTGCTTAATTTCCACGTGTCGTCTCTCCTTTCGGAGAAAAATTAGATAGATATTGCGCATATTGGACGATGCGCTCGAGAGACGTTTTTCGAATATGTGGTTCGTCAAATTTCATTGGCTTAGCGTTTGCCTCAAAAAACCACAGCTTTTTATCTTTTGTTAGTCCTAGATCCATAGAGAACTCCCCTAAGGATGGGTAGGCTTCCTCTAGGGAAGAGGCCAACTCGAGAACCGTTCTTCTCAAACGTTCCATAAAGGCCGCATATTCCGAATCATTCATGATCTTTTTCAGTACGGCGTCAGGAGAAGCAATGGATCCTCCTCTAGGGACATGGGTGGTAATACTGTTTTTGCCCGCCACACGAATTCCTACTCCAGAAGGCTTCCAAGTTCCTGTACCATCCTTTTGGACGAGAACACGAATGTCGAATGGCCGCCCTTGATAGGTGAGGAGAGTAATTCCTTCCTGAACGACGTAACCTGTACTGACCTTGGATTTGATCTCATTCCATAATGCCGTTGCATCTTGATATCTCTTGCCAATCGTCTTATTTCCTTGGCGGATTTTTAGTGTGTATATTCCTTGATCTGACTCAAGTCTCATAATTCCCTTTCCCGCTTTACCGGATATAGGCTTGAGGTAGAGCAACGAATATTTGTTTAGCATATAGTAGAATTCTCTACGCGAGGAAAGTTTCTGTGATTCGGGAATGTAATCAGCCACACGAGGATTTTTTCCTAAAGTTTCATACAAGTTCCATTTATTAAAGAAGTGGTTGTTATATAATTGCAAGTTGGGCATGGATTGTAGTCTTTTTAGAGTGGTCTGTACATAGTCCTTCATCTCGTCTTCCCGATAAGGAATGCGATTATAGACAACGTCTGGCAAGGGAAGGTCTGTCGTTTTTGCCCATCCAACCTTGGGGTCATAAAGGAAAGCTTTAGTCGTCCGGTTATTCCAATTAATATCCTCTACAGTAAATACATAGACAAATGCGCCTAACTGCCTTGCAGTTTGTATAATGTCCATATAGTTGTTTTTGTTTCCTTTAAATTCAGATCCTCTACTCATGGTTAAGATCCCAATGAAGGGACCCACAGAAAGCCCTCCTTGCCGTTGTATGACGCGGACCTTTGAGGCGATGGAATCCGCCTGTGGGGAGGAAGTCGAGAGAGCCACCTTCTGTGACTTTTTCTCTGCCCCGAATCTAACGGATAACTCCTTGTTTCCTAACCGCTGTAGTTCTGTTTGGGGGACGTGGAGCGTCCATTGGTGGGAGGTTGGTCGGAAGGATAAAATGGGAAGTTTTGGTGTTGTCATAGATTGTACGCTCCTTTACTTAAAGTTGGCTAGATAGCGGCTGTAATCTACAATTAATCGAATGGACTTTTTATCAGCTTCTTTGAAGCTATTATGCTTAAATATAGATCTGCCGGGGCGTGAGTTCGCTTCAAACATCCAAATATGTCCACGCTCATCAATTCCAATATCAAATCCGAGTTCACCGATGTGCTGGTTTAAGCGTGACTCAATGGCTTCGGCCATTCTGACAGTCGTTTCTCTTAGCTTTCTTTCCACATTTGCCCCTTGACCTTGGAATACTTGCTTAATTAAATCCTCGCCAGATACGACCGTTCCTCCCGTACGCACATGCGTCGTGACGCTTCCTTGACCAGCAATTTTGGCTGCAATAGCAGCAATGACCCATTGATTTTCCCTATTCTTGTGCGCATGCACGCGGAAATCCAGTGGTCTGCCGTTATACTTAATAAGCTGTATGCCTTGTTGAACCAAGTATGTGTTTAACCGGGATCTGGGGATATGAGCTTGCAGCAAGGCAGCGAGGGTCCGATATCTGCGTATAACATTTTGTGAATTATTATGATAGCTCAAAAAATACCCAGCACCGGGACGATAAACAATTTTCATAATGCCTAACCCTAGGCTCCCAGCCACAGGCTTGAGATAGACCATTCGATGATTCTGCAGCATACTTTGCACTTTCGTGACGGAAGGGCCTACAAATGTTTCGGGAATATGTTGGCTTGCGAAGCTATGGTCTTGCAGCTGCTGGTGTATGGACCATTTATTAAAGAACGTTGGATTAAACATCTTGGCATCCGTCAGGTGCTCCAGCTTGGCTTTAAAGGTTTGAACAGTTGACGCTTTTTCTGAGTAACGGTCAGGAATGCGGTTATAGACCACATCAGGGAGCGGGACCACAGCCTGACGCCAATAAGAACCGCTAGGTCCTTCTTGCAAGAACATCCCTCTTACGGTTTTAGCCTCCCAGTCGACACTAGAAGGTGTAAATAAGTAGTAATACAGGGCTTCCCCACGCTGAGCGGACAATAGATGCCGGAAGAAAGAGGCGCGTTTACTTACGAGTTGATTATTGACAATAGATATTCCTGTACTAAGAATTCCAACAACAGGTCCGATACGTAGCGTATCGCCCTCCACCTTCGCGTGGAGCTGCCCACTGAAAGGAACGACAAGCTCTCTCTTTAATTGGGGTGAAAACCAGATCTCGTTCGTCCCTTTCCTAGCTTTGAATAATCTGGTTAATACTCGCCTTTGACCTAATTGCACATAAATTTGATTTCTATTTTCTATTCCCAAGGACCTGCAGAGGTCATTAGACAAAACAATGCCATTATATTTACTGGTCTGCAAGAACTGGATGCGTACTCTTTTAGACTCCATCTCTTACCCTCCTAGTAGGATCGCATTAGATATTTCGCATAATAGAGTGGACTCAATTGAGATTTCAGGACGGCCTCTTTATCTTGAAGCTGCTCAAAAATCTGTCTGCCAGGCTTTGAGTTGACTTCGATGAGCCATACGTTCTGGTCGCTATCTATGCCAATATCAATGCCTATTTCCACAAGTGGTCCATGATGTTTCTCAAGATATTTGGGAAGTGTTCTCTCTATGATTGCGATCTTTGAATTGATTTTTTCAGCTTGCACAGGGGTATAGTATTGCTCCAAAAACTGATGAAAGGAGAAAGCCTTGCCCCCTCCGTGAAGATTGGAAGTAATGCTTTTTGACTGCCCCATTCGTATAGCGGAACCTGTTGTTACCCATTGTCCAGTTCCATCTTTTTGAACGAGTAACCGAACGTCAAAGGGAACTCCATGCTGCGTTTTTAACGTCAAGTAAGGCTGAATAAGATATTTCCATCTTTCAATACGCGACTTGAAAAAAGTACAGAAGCTTTGAAACGATTTGAAGCTTTTTCGAAAAGGAACGTTATTCTTGCCACGGCCTTCCACGATTATCGCACTGTTGGATTTACTCGCCTTCATCACTCCGATGCCAAGTGATCCGCTCATGGGTTTGAGAATAATAGAGGGATATCGCTGAAGCCAGGACTGTATTTGATCTAGATTTTCTACCCTTTCAGTGGGTGGGAGATAAGAGGCGAGTGTGGGGTGATTTTTCACCAGCTGATACATTTGCCACTTGCCTTTTAACCCCACCCCGAGGAAGCGGATTCCTTTCAAGGAGAGTAACCTGTCGATCTGCGGTTTATAGGTTCGGTTATACTTGGTACCTAAGTAGAAACAACGATCGTAGATGAAAGGGGGAATAGGGGCTGTTATCGTCTGCCACTTCCCTTTCTGATCAAGAGTAAAGCCGTTTAATTTTTGCGTTTCAAAATGGATTGCAGTCGGGTGAAAGACAATAACCGAAATCCCTTCCTTCTGACCCCTTTCAATAAGTCTTCGAAAAAAAACGCGCTCTGGAAAGGGAGGTTTACCAGGAGCATGCACAGTCATGATGCCTAAAGCGGAGTTCTCCATAGAGTCCTTCACCTTTTCCTTCGTTTAGAAGTTTTCCTTGCTGCCACTTGCATGAAACCTCCTGGTCCACGATGAGATGATTTACCTGACCCGTGAAGATGCAATACATATTCTAGAAGTTTCTTTACAGAAGGGCGGGTTTTCTTCTGCTCTGATAATACTTGATCATCATTCTTGGAAGGCTTCGCATTGATCTCTAGGAGCCATACTTTTCCTTGCGTATCTACAGCTAAATCAATACCCAATTCAGCGAAGTGCCCTTGCATCGAGGATTCTAAGCTTTCGGCGAGTGTGGTAGAGATCGCTTTGAGTTGTTTTGTTTTTGGCTTTGGACCTTGCCAAGGTGAGGCCGCGATGAGAGCCTTAGCTACGGGCATAATGGTGCCTCCGCGAGCTAAGTTGGAGACGATGGATTGATCTTGACCAATTCTGCCGACAATGGAGGTAACAGCCCACTTTCCTGATGAATCCTTCTGGACTAGGGAGCGGAAATCGAGCGGATTGCCATTGACGCGAACTAATTTCAATCCTTGTTGGACCAGATAAGGAATACGTGAAATCTTAGGTGAAATGGAAGAATAAAGGTCACTGAGTTTTGAAAACTCTTTTCTGACGCTTCCACTCATTGTAGAATATTGACAGGTAAATCGATTGCCACTGCGTGTTATGCGGTAGATGCCTTTTCCTAAGCTGCCGTTGGTGGGTTTTAGGTAAACCTGCGGGAATTTGTCTACGGCTTCCTTTACCGTGGCGTAGCCTTTATGCATTTGTGTTGAAGGAAGGTAGAGGGCAGCTTCTTTCATGTTGCTTAGGGCTTGGTGAACCTGCCACTTGTTTAGGAAGTGCTCATTAAAGAAGGTTACGCCTTTCTTTTTCAACCCGGAAATCCAATCTTGAGCTTCAGAGCGATTCTCGTCCTTGCGAGAAGCTAACCGATTATAGATAGTATCAGGATAAGGCATGGTCTTCTGAACCCACTTGTTATTTTCCCATCTCCACCCTTTAGCGGTCTGATTATCATTGTCCAGATCCTTTAAGGTAAAGATATAAGCTAGAATACCTTTGCTTTTAGCCCCTTGAACAAGTTCCTTACAAAAGGAGGAAGCGGATCCGAAGATCCCCTCAGGAGTACGGATTAAGGTGGAAATAAGAACTCCTAGAACAGGGCCGAGAACAATTCTGCGCAGTCTATTATCGTATCGCATATTCAATTGGATTCCATCCGGCAGATGAAGGTATTCAGCTAGATCTTTTCGAATACGGACTAGGGAGCCCGTGCTAGAAAAGGTTTGTATGATGCAGGTGGTGGATTTCTGCCCCAATTGAAGAGTAATAGGGGAACGCAGAGGGAGCTGTAAGGCTTGCTGGATCTTAGGACTAATGAGCAAGTGAGTCCCAGAAGGGAAGTCCGACTTTTCATCTAGTTGTATTCCGGCGCAAATATGAGACATGCATATTCCCCTTCCCAATAGGCTTTCAATTAATGTATAGTATGAGGGCATTAATACCTTGGTGAAAATAGTAGGCATTAGCACAACTAGGGGACCCAAGTATAATAGAGAGGAGTTGAAGAAAATCGTGTCATGGCCATTGTTGTTAATGATTCAGATGGGGATTGGAGCCCTAATTGGAGGCATGACAAACGAGTTAGCTATACGAATGCTGTTTAGGCCATATAAGGCTATCTATATTGGAAAATGGAGAGTTCCGTTTACACCAGGACTTATTCCGAAGAGGCATGATGACCTAGCACAGCAGATGGGAAAGTTGGTGGAGAACTTTCTTATTACACCGGAAGGCGTTCGTTCCATGCTTCGCAAAGGTCAGTTTGATGCAGAGATTCAGCGTTGGCTCTTGGAGAAAGTAGGCGTATGTGCCCGTTCAGAAGAAACGCTCCAGGACTTGATGACGAAGTGGGGGATGCCCCTCACGGAAGAATTAGGCGAGAAGATCAAAGGCCAATTGGTCGTTCATTTATCTCAGAGGATAACCCAGACTAGTTATCTTACCCTAGATGAGTTGCTCTCAGATGAATTAAAGGACAGCTTAGAGGAAAGAATTGCTGATGCTGCTCCGTTTTTATTAGAGAAAATCTCTCGTTTCTTAGGTTCACAAGAAGGAGAAGCAATGATCCGTCAGATGCTTTCGCAGCTGGTAGGAGGTCTTGGGATGTTTGGCGGTTTTGCCTCTATGCTCTTATCAGATGAGAAAGTGATTTCTAAAGTGAGTGCTTCATTAGAAGCAGCCCTGCGAAATGAAGAGCTTCAGGCCAAATTAGGCTTCATCCTGCAACAAGAGTTTAAAGCCCTGTACAAGAAGCAAGTAGGTGAAGTTATTACGTGGATGGGGCATGACAAGGTAGAGAAAGCACTAAGATTTCTCGTAGATCGCGTGATCCATGTGGAGAGAATCGGCGGTCTAAAGCTGTGCGTGTTATTGCAGCCTGTGTTGCCGTACATAGAAGAAGCAGTCCCCTCCATCGTAAATACTGCCTTATCCTGGGTAGAGACACATCTGGAAGAAGGATTAAAGAAGATTAACCTCACCCAAATTGCGGCCGCCCAAGTAGAAGCTTTCCCTGTAAATAAGTTAGAAGAGATGATTGTAAGTATTACCGGTAAGGAGCTTCGGATGATTACGATCCTTGGGGCTGTTCTAGGGGGACTTATTGGTGCTGTACAAGCAGGTTTGGTATACTTGCTAAGATAAGGATGTTGTAGAACTTTACCGAAAAAATGATAGGGGGAATAAAAATGGAAATCCTTTTTCATGGCCATTCGACTGTTCAGATCACGCGTCTTGGGAAGTCTCTAATTATTGATCCTTTTATTACAAATAACCCGCTAGCCAAGACGAAGGCAGCAGATGTCAAGGTGGACTATATTCTACTCACTCATGGACATAGTGACCATATGGATGACGTCCTTACCATTGCAAAAGCGAATAACGCCACGGTCATTGCCACCCATGAACTGGCTACCTATTTTTCATGGCAGGGTATTGAAGTGCACGGAATGAATACAGGCGGTTCGAGAACATTTGACTTTGGGAAAGTAAAGTTTACACAAGCCTTTCATAGTTCGGGGCTAACCTTCGCAGATGAGCAGAAGATCATCTATGCCGGAATGCCTTGTGGACTCTTGCTAACTATTGATAATAAAGTCATTTACCATGCAGGAGATACGGGTCTGTTTGGGGATATGAAAATATTGGGAGAGTTAAATTGCATTGATTTGGCTTTTCTTCCTATCGGTGATAATTTTACGATGGGACCTGAGGATGCACTTATTGCTGCCGAATGGATCCGAGCGAAGAAGGTTGTTCCTATTCACTATAATACCTTCGGACTAATTAAGCAGGATGGTCATGCTTTCGTGGAGAAATTAAGGGCAAAGGGTCTAGATGGCCTGGTTGCAGAACCAGGAGATGTTTTTTCATTAAATTGAAATTTGGCTGTAACATCCTTGTAATATTGTTTATGTATGATAAACATACGATGAAAACCCCCTTAATTAATATGTAGTGGCCCTCCTGGCCACTCCTTTTTTTGTCCTTTTGAACTAGTATAATTTTCCGACAAAAGTTTAATGCTTTTTCAAGAGAAGTGAAAAAATTTAGTAAACTTTACAGGAAAAGCTGTCCATTTTGTCGAAAATAGAGTATACTAGAGAGGTATTTAGTAGGTTAGTAGATTCATCGAATAATAGGATTGGAATTATGGTGGTGAACTAATGAAGAAGAGATTAGCCGGATTCCTTCTTGCTACGCTACTTATAGCTTCTTCAGCATACGCCGAAGACCATACTGTAGGATCAGGTGATACACTTTCTGGTATCGCAGCTCAGTATGGAGTCAGTGTAGAGAAGCTGATTGAAGTTAACGGACTTGAATCCGACTTTCTTAGCGTAAACCAGAAGCTAGTCATTCCCACAGTGGAAGAGCAAAGCTCCAAAGCCAAAAAAATGGTCTACATTAATGCCGACAAGTTAAATGTAAGGGAAGTAGAGTCTCAAGATTCGAATGTTGTAACGGTACTCGAACGCGGGACGAAGGCAGAACTCCTAGAGATTAATGGAAAGTGGTCGAAGGTCAAGGTTGGTGAGCAGATCGGGTACGTTGCTTCAGAGTACCTATCGGCGAATCAAGAAGACTCTTCCCGTGCTTTAGAGATGCTTCTTAGCCGTATGAAGACGCTCGCTGTTGGTCTTGCCGGTACGCCTTACCGCAATGGTGGAACGACTCCGAAGGGGTTTGATTGCAGCGGTTTTACCAGTTATGTCATGGGGAAGATGGGGGTTAAGCTTCCTAGGTCTTCTGCTCAGCAGTTCTCGGCTGGAACCAAGGTAGATCGTAAGAATCTTCGTGTTGGTGATCTTCTCTTCTTTGACACCATGAAGAAGGGACGAATTTCTCATGTTGGAATCTACATAGGGAACAACAAGATGATTCATTCTGCTACTCGCAAGGTAGAAGTAAGTGATTTGAATTGGTATTTTAATCACTATAAGTACTACGGGGCTAAGCGGGTTCTTACCGTATCCCAAAAATAATACATACTGAAAGATTGAGTCACTTCCAAGCTGAAGTGGCTCTTTCTTGTTCTTTTGACGCTTGAAAGAGCGTAAACTTGACAAAACTTAAAAAAGAGAATGAAAGGGAGGGTTTGTACGTGCGAAAGTTTTATATTCTATACACGACTTTACTTGCTATATATGGCTTGTTAATAGCTTGGTACTTATTGTATACACCAAGCTCGTTACCGCCAGATTCCATTGGTGGCCCTTCTGATCCCGCGACCTTTATGAATTCATATCAAATGGAGCAGTCTGTTTCCTATTCCAGGATTAGAAATATGATGTTCTTTATTGGTGGTCCCTTGGAATGGGGATTTTACCTCTTGATTCTGGGTTCGGGGCTAGCTTCGGTCTATCAAAGATGGGTGGGGAAGGTTAAGGGGAGTTTTTTTCAAGTGGTTCTTTTTGTGTTCATATTAACTTTAACTACTTCCTTGCTGCATTTTCCCCAGGATTATTTTACATTTCAACTAAGACATGAGTATGGCATGACAAATGAGCCCTTCGCAAGTTGGGGATTGGATAAGCTTAAAGCCTTTGCTCTTTCCGTAATCATGAGCAGCCCTATTATTTGGCTTCTATACTGGTTAATAAGAAAAAGCCCTCGCCGATGGTGGCTATGGTGCTGGACGGCATCTATTCCTATTGCCTTGTTCTTTATGTATATTCAGCCTGTAGTTCTCGATCCGGTTTTTAACAAATTCTCGCCTCTTAAAGATCAGCAGTTGAAAGAGGAAATCCTTTTCTTAGCAGATAGGGCAAACGTACCTGTCGAACAGGTTTATGAAGTTGATATGTCCAAAAAGACGAATGCCTTGAATGCCTATGTCAACGGAATCGGGAATAATACGAGGATTGTCTTGTGGGACACTACGCTCGACAAGCTTGAAAAAGATGAAATTCTCTTTATCATGGCACATGAAATTGGACATTACGTTCTTAATCATATGATTTGGCTTTTTGTTGGGACTGTTTTTATGATTTTAGCGGCGCTTTTTGTAATCTTTTACCTCTTGGAATGGACTGTTCGACGCTTTGGGCAGGCTTGGGGAATCCCTAGGGTGGGGGACATTTCTTCTCTTCCTATTATTCTGTTGCTGATATCGGTCTTATCTTTTCTCTCCATGCCTGTACAGAATGCGGTATCAAGACAATACGAGAGAGCGGCAGATATCTATGCCATGGAGATGATGCAGGATTCTGACGCAGCAGTTCGAACTTTTCAACGTTTGGCTGTCGAGGGAAAGTCAGAAGTGAATCCGCCACCATTAGTAAAGTATTTTCTCTATGGGCACCCTACACTACATGAACGGATATTATTCGTAAAAGATTATGGACAGGCAAAATAAACAAAAAGTATACTTTAGTCGAAGCTGAATAGATAGGAGCCATTAATAGATGAGATTGCGTAAAAAACCTTGGGTAAAAGATGAAATAGTAAGCTACGGACGCCTAGTCGTCCTTGATCCGGAAAAAAACCGTGGTCAATGGAAGGAATGGTTCGGGAATGATCAGCCGATCCACATAGAATTAGGGACGGGAAAAGGAAATTTTATTACAACGCTAGCTGAACAGAATCCTTCTGTGAATTATATCGGTGTGGAGGTTCGAGAAGAAGTTCTTATTTCCGCTGTACGCAAAGCGGCGAATAAAGGATTAACGAATATCACTTTTCTATGGTTTAATATCACGAAGATAGACGAGGTGTTTGCTGAAGATGAGGTGTCTAGAATTTTCCTTAATTTCAGCGATCCTTGGCCAAAGAGCGGTCACGCTAAGCGTCGTCTAACACACACGGAGTTTCTTAAACGTTATAAGAAGATTTTGGAGCGAGGACAAGAGATACACTTAAAGACGGATAATGAGAAGCTATTTGAGTTTTCTCTAAATGAACTGAGCAACAATGATTTCCGCTTGAAGAATATTACTCTTGACCTTCATAATAGTAAATTTGAAGAGGCCAAGTCTGTGATGACAGAGTATGAACAGAAGTTTGTGAGCCGTGGAATGAAAATTTACCGATTAGAGGCGGTTTATCAATAGTTAGGCATTTCTTGTCCGGCTCGTACATATATTTCTATGAATAATCAGGGAAAGCGATAGGAAGGTGAGAGGTTGAAGAAATTTCGTGCCCTAAGCTGTCTCGTCTTTGCCTTATGTCTTGTATTTTACGCCGTCCCAAGATTACCTGTTCAGGTATCAGAGCTTGCTACGGGGTTTAGCTTGGCTTGGATCGCCTTTGCTCTGCTTGTCATAGGAAGCAATTTGTTTTTTGTTCTCGGCTCAAATCCATCGCGTACAAGTACGAGAAGCCTTGGAAGGACGATTGCTTATGCGAGGGGATCATCACCTAGGAAGTCTTCAGGATCAAGAAAAAGACGAATTACGATTGACCACTAAACAAGAAGGAGTCTTTGTCATGTGACGAAGGCTTCTTTTTTTCTTTACTTTTCTTTAAGTTGTTATTGTTATAATATCCCGCTATAATGAAATATAACAGATTGATACAGACTTGAAAAAATCGAGGATTAATCATATAGATAACGGGTGATACACAATGGCGACAAAACATGAACAAATACTCAAACACATTGAGATTCTTGAAGTGGGATCGAAGATTTCCGTTCGACAAATTGCCAAGGATCTAGATGTGAGTGAAGGAACCGCCTACCGAGCCATTAAGGATGCAGAAGTCCAAGGTCTCGTAAGTACCATTGAGAGGGTAGGGACCGTCCGAATTGAGAAGAAACAGAAGAAGAATATAGAGAAACTAACCTTTGCAGAAGTTGTAAATATTGTGGACGGTCATGTAGTAGGGGGAAGGGAAGGTCTACACAAGACCCTCAATAAGTTTGTCATTGGTGCGATGAAGCTAGAAGCAATGATGCGTTACGTAGAACCTGGAAGCTTATTAATTATCGGTAACCGTTATCAAGCGCATAAACTATCGTTACAGTATGGTGCGGCTGTCCTGATTACAGGGGGGTTTGATACAAGCGAGGATGTCAAGCAACTAGCAGATGAATTACAATTGCCCATCATCTCTAGTAGTTATGATACCTTTACGGTTGCATCATTGATCAATCGAGCGATTTATGACCGACTTATCAAGAAAGAGATCGTGATGGTAGAAGACATAGTTACCTCGATGGATTCTACTTATTATTTGTACACGAACAGTAAAGTGAAAGACTGGCACAATCTATCTCAAGAGGTAGGTCATGGACGTTTTCCTGTTGTAGATGAACAGCTTAAGCTGCATGGCGTCGTTACAACGAAGGACGTTATGGGACATGAGGATGATGTAGCTATCGATAAGCTCATGACCAAGAACCCTCTGACCGCTATGCCACGAGTCTCCGTGGCCTCTGCTGCTCACATGATGGTGTGGGAAGGAATTGAATTGCTCCCTGTTGTAGACAATCATAAGAAGCTTCTAGGGGTGATTAGCAGACAGGACGTCTTGAAGGCAATGCAATATATTCAGAAGCAACCGCAGATTGGTGAAACGTTTGCTGATCAGATTATTTCAAGGTTTGAAGAAGAGAAACTAGACGGCGGAAATATTGTCTTTAGGGGAGAGGTAACCCCGCAGATGACGAACCACTTGGGGACGATATCGAGTGGTGTATTAACGACGATTGTTTCGGAGTCCGGAAGCAGAGCATTAAGACAGCATCGTAAGGGTGATATGGTTCCAGAGAATATTACTGTTTACTTTCTTAAGCCTGTCCAGATTGAGAGTGCGATCGAGATCAGGCCACGCGTGATGGAGATTAGTAGGAAGTTCGGTAAAGTTGAAGTAGAGGTTTTCCATCAAGGAATGCTCGTAGCTAAGGCTATGATGACAACCCAGGTGGTAGAGAGATAGTGATTTCGGAAGAGAACCAGGAATGGTTCTCTTTTTTTGTAAAAAGTTAGAACATGATTGGGCTTACCGCATAAATATGACAAAAGGAACAGAGCCCAAAGACTTCGATTGGAGGCGGATGTTATGAAAAAGTCAGTTTGGATGGGAATGATAGGTCTGGCCTTAGCTGGATTATTAGCCGGATGTGGAGGGAGTAATCAGAGTTCCGGTACTGAGGATCAAGTAAACAGCAGTCAGTCTTCAAGCAGTTCCCCAGAATATGTGTTTAAGTTTGGACACTTGCAAGGGGGAGAACATCCTTATCATAAGGGTGCTGAGAAATTTAAAAGTATCTTAGAGGAAAAGAGTCAAGGAAGAATTCAGGTCGACATCTTTCCAAGCAGCCAGCTGGGAAATGGAAGAGACCAAATTGAAGGCTTGCAGTTAGGGACGATCCAGCTTCATGTCGGTTCGGTGGCGCCTGTAGCCAATTTTGCACCGAAGATGAATGTACTGAGTATGCCATATTTATTTGAGAATAGAGAACATGCGCTGAAAGTGCTTGATGGAGAAATTGGGAATGAATTATCTAAGGATCTGGAGTCTAAAGGGATTTTGAATCTCATGTTCTGGGAAAATGGATATCGTCATCTAACGAATAACGTTCGTCCGATTAAAACAGCGGCTGATGCACAGGGCCTAAAATTACGTGTACAGGAATCACCAGCGTATATTTCTTTTGTGAAAGCCCTAGGATCTACTCCTACTCCTATCCCTTTTGGTGAACTTTATACAGCGATGGAGCAGAAGGTGGTAGATGGTCAAGAGAATCCATTAGCTCAGATTGCTACGAATAAATTTAACGAGGTACAGAAGTATTTAACGTTAAATAGCCATACGTATGATCCTGCTGTTTTTCTTATGAGTAAGCTAGCATACGATCAACTTCCAGCAGACCTCCAAGAAGCCGTACGAGAAGCAGCAAAAGAAGCGGGTGACTACCAACGTCAATTGGCGCAGGAATCTGAAGGCAATTTCTTAGAGCAGTTAAAAGCAAGTGGTATGTCCATTGAAGAAAATCCTGATATTGATTCCTTCAGGAAGGCTGTAGAGCCCGTTTACGTTGAGCTTGAAGCCCAAGTCGGAAAGGATCTTGTCGAAAAGATTAGAAATACGAAATAAAGGGAGGGGGACAAGTGAAAGCTATTCTTCATCGAATTAGTAATATGCTTGATTGGGTAAGCAGAAGAATAATGATCACCTTCTTCGCTGTTGCGTTTGCAGGAACCGTATACCAAGTCTTCTCCCGCTATGTATTGCAATCTTCCACTCTGAAGCAATGGTTCCCCACTGTTAACTTTTCCCAATTTAACCTTCCATGGACAGAGGAACTTGTCCGCTATTTATTTGTGTGGATTGTATTTCTCGGTATTGGTGTTGTGTATAAACTCAAGGGGCATGCGCAAGTGGAGATCATGAAAAACTTTCTCCCAGTTCGGCTGAAACGGCCTTTATCCTTGGTTGTTGAAGCAGTGAATGCTGTCTTTTTCACCGTACTGTTAGTGAAAGGCTATGACATGCTAAGAATTACGGATGGTCAATTGTCGCCATCTTTACAGATGAGTATGTCTTGGATGTATTTATCGATTCTAGCTTGTTCCTTTATTTGCTTGATTCACGCCCTCGTTTTTTTCCTTGAAGGGATAAGCCCAAACCCAGGGGAAGAAAAGAGTGGGTAAAGGAGGAGAGTTGTCATGGTCTTAATCCTTTCAGGTTTGTTAGTACTGTTTATGATCATAGGCGTGCCCATCGCAATTTCACTTTCGATGGCAGCTATTGGCGGTCTTGTTGCGGGCAGCGGTACAATTCCACTTACGGTGATCTCCCAGCGACTTTTTACAGCTGTAGATTCTTTCCCTCTGTTAGCCATTCCTTTTTTCTTATTGGCTGGAGAATTGATGATGGTAGGAACCATGGCCCAGAGGATTACTAATTTTGCTTTTGCGTGCGTGGGGTGGGTTCGGGCTGGCTTAGCCCAAGTTTCTACACTAGCTTGTATGTTTTTTGCCGGGATTTCTGGATCAGGGGCAGCCGATACGGTTGCGGTTGGAAAAATGATGATTCCTGTCATGGAGAAAAAAGGCTACGACAAAGGGTTTGCTTCTGCTACGGTTGCAACGGCTGGAACAATTGCTGTGGTCATTCCTCCAAGTATTCCTATGATTGTTTATGGAGTAACAGCCGGAGTATCTATTGGAGCTCTATTTACCGCTGGTATTATACCCGGAATTCTTATTGGCCTGTCTATCATGGCTCTCAATTATTATATTGCAAGAAAGAAAGGGTATGACAAGGAGAAAGGCAAATTTGAGGTTGTTACTTTCAGGAAGTCGCTAAAAGAAGGAGTCTGGGCCCTCATGCTGCCCGTTATCATTATTGTTGGTATACGGGGCGGTGTTTTTACTCCTACGGAGTCAGCTGCGATTGCCGCGGCCTACGCCTTAGTTGTAGGGATGTTTATTTATAAGGATTTAAAGCTGCGGGATCTGCCAGAAGTGTTTATGAGAGCAGCGATTATGACGGCGATGGTGATGTTTATTATTGCTGGGGCCAACCTGTTCGGGTGGTTGCTAGCCGCTGAGCAAGTGCCTCAGAAATTGGCGGCATGGATTCTTGCTCTTACCGACAATAAGTATTACATCCTCATGCTGATTAATGTAGTGTTATTTATCGCAGGTTGCCTGCTTAACGCGTCTGCGGCGATTACGATCTTAACTCCTTTACTTCTTCCCCTTGCTATTGGAGTCGGAATTGACCCTGTCTTCTTGGGATTAGTCATGGTCGTTAATCTCTCCATTGGATTAATTACTCCCCCAGTAGGGTTGAATTTGTTTATTGTACAGGGAATTTCTAATATTTCTTTTGGGCATCTCGTTCGAGGGGTCTTGCCTTTTATCCTCGTACTTACGATTGATTTATTAATTATTACTTATTTCCCTCAGTTGTCTATGTGGCTGCCTAACCTACTAGGTCCATAATTTAAGGGTTATTTCCTGGTAAGCGGAGGATTTTCGCTACAAAGCAAATAGGCGGATGATTTCCGCCTATTTGCTTTGTTGGCCTTATTTTGAAGGTGTTTAATTATTACCGCCTTTTTTAATAGAAGTGGACAAATAGGCGGAAATCCTCCCGTAATCTCCGCCGAACGGACCTGCCGACTTGCCTAACCTATTTCTTCTCCACTAGCCCCTTATAATAACGGTAATTCTTCAACCCCATTACGAGATTGACTCCTCCTAAGAAGAGTAAGAGTGAGGCTATCACAATACGGATGGTAGTGAGGTCTGGAAAGAGATACTGGTTAATGGAGAACAAAATCAACGTAATGCCCATGAAGATATTCATAAGTGCTTGTCCCATCTTTCGTCCGAGAGGCTGCTTAACCATTCGATATTGGAAGCCAAACACGATGGTTAAGAAAAGGGAAGCTATCGTAAAGCCAGTTAGAACCATGGCATACTATCCTTTCATTAGAGAGTCAGGCTCTATTATACACTAGGATGCAGGAACAAAAAAAGCCCAGCATCTATCACAGGCTGAGCCTAATCCTTTAGTCTTTTATGGGGATAAACCAATTGCCAAAAGAAGTCCGGTCAATGTGGACTTGAAGGTGTTGATCCCTAATATATTTCTCTAGCAACTCTGTCACTTGGTACGTTTCTGAGAAGGTGGAAAAACCATTCTTCAATCGCTCAAGTTTTGCGCGAGCCATGTCACGTTGATTGATGATCATTGTGATCAGCCTCCTTTAGTAACCTTTTCATGCTTTTGATTTTACACCATATTTTAGAATTTTTCGACGTGTTTGGTGATTATGTCACAATATTTTCGAAAAAAAGGTTTATGGAGTAGGCTGTTCGATCTTTGCGAATAGATATAAGTGCACCGTTTGATAGATCGTTATCGTCCTTAATTCAACCTTTACGGTGCGATCTCCTAATCGGTAAGTACGTTCCTTAAAGTGCTGACGAATTAATAGGTGCAAGTCATTGACGCTCTCAAGTGACTTTCCCTCTATGAACTTCATTTCTTGTCCAATTCGTTTCTGTAATTCTAACTCAATAAACTTATCATCTGGCTTTGGTTCCTCGAGATGAATTTCTATATTTTCCACGGTAAGCTTCCGTGGAGAGTTCGACTTGTTTTGTTCTTCGTGTTTTTTATTCAAGTTAATATAGTGCTGATTCTCGTTTTCTAGGGCCTTGAGCTGTAAGTGCAGTCTGTCCAACTCCTTTCCATAGAACAATAAGAAGATAAGAGCCCCTAGAACCATACCTAGGCAGAAAATCATCTCATACCGAATCCATTGTCTATAGGTTTGTCGACTTGGAATTCTCATTAGCCTTCGATCTTCCCGAGCCACTTAATGAGAACAAATCCGCTATAAGCTCCAGCGAAAGCACTAATAATTAAGATGATCTGTTTGATGATGTCAGATAACTGCCCATCGCTAAAGACACGTTCGATTTGCATAAACGAGTCGAAGGTTCCACCTAGTGCTCCAACAAGCCCCCATATTTTTAGCTTCTCCGATAGTGCCATCATATTGCTTAAGGGAGGCTGCCTGACAAGGAACGATCCCATAGCTCCCATTAAGGAACCACCTACGACGATGCCGAATGCAATGAAAAAATGGAGAATGACATTTGCTAGTAGAGTCAAGGATAACCACTTCCTTTTTAGTATCCTTATATTCTTATGGACAGGTATGGAGGATTATGATAATTGATTGGACACTTGATGTATAATAAAAGGCAAATCTTAAGCTTGATAGAGAGGGGAGAGACGTTTGGAGCGTTTTGTCCATTTGCGAGTCCATAGTGAATATAGCTTGCTAGAAGGGGCTTGCAGAATCGAAGCCCTTGTTAAAAAAGCTAAGGATCTAGGTATGGAGGCTTTGGCCATCACCGACTATGGAACAATGTACGGGATGATCCCATTTTATAAAAGCTGTCTGCGTCATGGTATTAAACCCCTTCTAGGAGTTACTATAGATGTCATTTCAGGGGACCTCCTTGATCGGGTACGGGATGAAAAACGTTATTCCCTGGTCATGATTGCAGAAAATAATAAAGGTTATCAAAATCTGCTGAAGCTCGTAACCGAGGCTCACACACGTACAACATACGGTAAGCCTAGAGTCAATAAGGCTCTACTGAAAAACTACGCAGAGGGCCTTATTGCATTCAGTTCCGGACCAACTGGAGAGATCCAGCACTATCTTCAGGATCGCAATATTTCTGCTGCTGCGGAGGCGGTGAGGGAATATGAAGCTATCTTCGGGCAGGGAAACTTTTACTTAGAATTGCAGGATCATGGTCTCGAAGACCAACGCATGCTGAATCAGAGATTGCTTCATTGCAGCAAGGAAACTGGTGTACCACTGATTGCGACAAACAGTGTTCACTATCTAGAAGCAGGGGATTCTTTAAATCATGATATTTTACTTTGCATTGGCAGTGGAAAGTTAATCACAGATTCGAGTCGCGTGAGATTTCCGAATGATCAATTCTACTTGAAGAGTCAACAAGATATGATAAAGCTCTTCCCCTATGCTAAGGAGGCTGTTCATAATACCGCGCTCATTGCTGATCGTTGCGAGGTAAAGATTCCGTTTGGTCAGTATATACTTCCTAAGTTTCCACTGCCTCTAGAAGATACGGCCCCCGCATATCTTAAGAGATTGTGTGAACAAGGACTAGTGAATCGTTACGGTACACCAACGGAAGAAGCGAGGCAGAGATTATCCTATGAGCTATCCGTGATTGAGAAGATGGGGTTCTCTGACTACTTTTTAATCGTCTGGGATTTCATGAGATTTGCCCATCAGCAGAAAATTGTTACGGGTCCTGGAAGGGGTTCTGCTGCGGGTAGCCTTGTAGCCTACACCTTGGATATTACGAATGTTGATCCATTAAAATATGAGCTGCTATTCGAAAGATTCCTTAACCCGGAACGAATTAGCATGCCGGATATTGATATTGACTTCGAAGTGGAAAGACGTGGGGAAGTCATCGAGTATGTATCGCAAAAATATGGAAGAGAATACGTAGCGCAGATTATTACCTTCGGAACGATGGCAGCTCGGGCGGCCATCCGTGATGTTGGGAGGGTAATGAACTACCCCGCAAATATAGTGGATCAAACGGCTAAATATATTTCTCAAGGGATGACGCTTGAGGAAGCGGTAAAGACAGTTCCTGAGTTAAAAAAAGCTTATGATGAGAGTGAAGTCGTTCAGAAGCTAATCGGCTTCGCCAAGGGAATTGAAGGTCTTCCTCGTCACGCAAGTACTCATGCTGCTGGAATTGTTATTTCCAAAGATCCTCTTACGAACTATGTACCCCTGCAGCAAGGAAATGAAGGTCATTCGCTTACCCAATATTCTATGGAGCACCTTGAGGAAATCGGTTTGCTTAAGATGGATTTCTTGGGGTTAAGAAATTTGACCATTATTGAATACACCTTAGATCTTATAAGAAGACATGCTGATCAGGAGTTTCAATTAACTCAAATTTCCCATGAGGATGAAAAAACGTATAAAATGCTTGCCCATGGTGATACAACCGGGATATTCCAGCTTGAATCTTCTGGGATGAGAAATGCTTTACGCGAAGTAAAGCCGACCTCTCTAGAGGATATCATCGCAATTCTGGCCTTATATCGCCCCGGGCCTATGGATATTATTCCGGACTTTGCTGCGGCAAAAAACGGGCGGAAGCAAGTAAGCTATATTCATGAAGATCTACGGCCTATCTTAAAAAATACGTATGGCTTTATCATTTACCAAGAACAAATTATGCAGATTGCATCGAAGATGGCTGGTTATTCCTTAGGAGAGGCTGATGTTTTGCGCCGTGCCGTATCCAAAAAGAAAAGAGACGTGCTGGAACAACAGCGGACACAATTTGTCTCGGGGTGTGTGCAGCAAGGTTACCCTGAGTCCATTGGACAAGAATTATATGATCTTATTGTGCGATTCGCGGATTATGGGTTTAATCGCAGTCATAGCGCTGCGTATAGTTTAATTGCTTATCAAATGGCTTACCTAAAAGCAAACTATCCTCAAGAATTCCTAACCGCTTGTTTAAGTCTAGCTGCAGGTAATGCTGTGAAGGTTGCTGAGTACGTTGAGGAAAGCAGAAAAAGAGGAATACCAGTTCTTCTTCCTGATATTAACGACAGTCAGTCTTTGTTCTCTATGAATGGAAAGGGTATCTTATTTGGCTTATCCGCAATAAAAAACGTGGGAGTACAAGCCGTGCAATTGATCTTACAAGAAAGAGAGCTAAGAGGAGCGTTTAGCAGTCTATCCGATTTTTGCCGGCGTGTGGATCCTAAGGTCAGCAATCGAAGAACACTAGAGGCCCTTGTACAGAGTGGTGCATTGGATCGTTTACCTGGACACCGCGCTCAAAAATTGTCCGTACTAGATGTTGTTATAGAAATTGGGCAAAATTTAAGAAAGAGTCAGTCGAATGGACAATTCAGCTTGTTTTCTAATGAACAGGCAAAGGAAAGTGAAGTGGACTTTCCAGAGATCCCTCCATTTACGAAAAAAGAGCTTCTCAATCTTGAGAAGGAACTTCTTGGTTTATTTGTGTCAGGGCACCCACTAGATGAGTATGATTCGATTCTCTACCGTAAGGAAATTACTCCCCTAAATAGCTTAGATCAAAGTCTACATGGTAAACAGAATGTCATGGTCGCAGGCATGGTGGTGGAGTGCAGAGTGATTAATACTCGTAAAGGAGTACCGATGGCCTTTGCTACGCTAGAGGACAAGGTGTCTGGACTTGAGATGGTGGTTTTTCCAAACGTATATGAAAAAGATCCTTCTCTGTGGAAGCGAGGCAAGTTACTCGTCGTTCAAGGGAAAGTGGAAAGCCAAGAAGATCAGGTCAAGCTGATTGTACAGAGAGCGTGGGATATGTTAAGCCTGCCGCTATCGAGTTCTGAGCCAAGGAAGAAAGCTCTTTTCATTCGACTCTCAGAAGAGGTGGAGAAATCAAGTAAATTGCTAGATGTCCAAAGCGCGGTACTAAATTATTCCGGAGTCTCAGAGGTTTATCTGTATTATGAGACAAGCAAGGAAACCAAAAAGCTTCAGGAAAAATATAACGTTGAGATTCATCCGACTTTGATTGAAGATCTTGAAAACCTTGTCGGCAAGGGATCAGTAATCGTGAAAGAATGGGCGAAATAGTGACCTGACGCAATAGGTCGGAAATTATCGATTAATTTACAGTTTACTTGGGCATAACTTCTGCTATAATTATGGAAAAGAAACAAGTGGTCAGACCACTTCGGTAAGGAGAGGGTAACCCGTGTCCAAACTACGTGAGGCAGCTCTGCAAATGCATAAAGAAAGTCAAGGCAAACTTGGAGTGCACTCTAAGGTTGCAGTAAAGAATGCACAAGACCTAAGTCTTGCTTATTCTCCTGGCGTTGCAGAACCTTGCAAAGAGATCTTTGAAGACGAGAGTAAAGTCTATGACTACACTATGAAGGGAAATCTAGTTGCTGTAGTTTCGGACGGAACGGCTGTATTAGGATTGGGAAATATCGGGCCGCAGGCGGCGATGCCGGTAATGGAAGGTAAAGCCGTATTGTTTAAGTCTTTTGCGGGTGTCGATGCTTTCCCACTTTGCTTATCCACTTCAGATGTGGACAAGATTGTAGAAAGTGTGAAAATGTTAGCTCCAACCTTTGGAGGCGTTAATCTTGAAGATATTGCTGCACCGCAATGCTTCGCCATAGAAGAACGTCTCAAGAAGGAGTGCGATATCCCTGTTTTCCATGATGATCAGCATGGGACCGCTATTGTAACAGCGGCCGGTCTTATTAATGCATTGAAGATTGTAGACAAGTCTATGGAAGAGATCCAAGTTGTCGTTAACGGAGCTGGAGCGGCTGGAATAGCTGTTATTAAATTGTTGTTGAGTATGGGGGTCAAGGATGTTCTCTTGTGCGATACGAAGGGAATTATTTATGACGGAAGACCCAATGGAATGAATCCTATTAAAGAACAGATGGCAAAATTAACGAATAAGTCCAATCGAGTTGGATCGCTCTCTGACGCGATGGTGGGGGCGGATGTGTTTATTGGCGTGTCCGTGAAAGGCGCTGTAACGAAGGCCATGGTCGAGTCCATGAATCGGGATTCAATTATCTTTGCTATGGCTAATCCTGATCCAGAGATCATGCCAGTCGATGCGTTGGAAGCAGGAGCACGAGTTGTAGGAACAGGTAGATCTGACTTTCCTAACCAAGTCAATAATGTTCTGGCTTTCCCTGGAATTTTCCGAGGAGCACTGGATGTCAGGGCAACGCAAATCAATGAAGCCATGAAGATTGCTGCAGTTTATGCTATAGCAGATCTAGTTTCCGCTAGCGAGTTAAATGAAGAGTATGTCATACCGAATCCTTTCGATCCAAGAGTGGCAGCCCATGTTGCGTCGGCTGTTGCTCAAGCGGCCATGGATAGCGGCGTTTCTCGCTTGAAAGTAGATCCACAGGAAATTAAAGAAAAAACGTTAGGCTTAGCAACGATCAAATAGTGTTTAAAGAGTAAGGGAATCATTAGATTTCCTTCTTTTCCTGTTATCTGTTCTAATCATTTATTTCTTCATTCCGTTTGAAAGCGAGGTGTCCCTATGCTAATTGGTCCTTCTACAGGGGATAAAGTCTACCATGGTATATTACTGGAATTGAACCGAATTGTAGAAGAAGACAATCTTCGCCCCGGTGACAAACTTCCTTCGGAACGGGAGCTCTCCGAACGACTGAAGGTAGGGAGATCATCGGTCCGGGAAGCACTCAGGGCACTCGAGCTGTTAGGGTTAATCACAACCCGAAGGGGAGAAGGGACTTTCATCGAGCATTACCGCCATAATAAACTGTTTGATATTCTAGGTTACTATTTATTACGCGATAGAAAGGCCACCAAAGATTTATCCGAGATGAGGATGATACTAGAACTAGACGCCGTACGCTTAGCATGCACGCGAGCGAATGATAAGTATATTCAAATTATGGAACAGTCTATCTTAGATGCGGAGGATAAGATACGTTCTGGACTCTCACCGGTCGAAGAGGACTTTGAGTTTCACCGTGCTATCGCTCGAGCCAGCAGGAATTCAGTTCTGCAACGAATCTGGATTCCCATAATAGAATACAGTAAAACGATAAGGGAAAATTCTCTAACCAACGAAGTCACATTAGAATTGATGATAGAGCAGCATAGAGGAATACTTGAATCCATCCGAAACCGGAATCCGGAACAGGCCGAAGAGCGGATGAGGGAGCATCTAACCCACAAGTTAGTGCATGATATCAGTGATGGACGTTTTTGATGGGAGGACCCAAAATGTGGACAGTAATTTATATAGCTCCTAGCGCTAAGATGGCAGAGAAGATCCAGGATAGGCTAACTGCTGAAGGGTTTTTAGTCAAAATTAGACAAGCGTCAGTGTCTAAACATTTCGAAGTCCTTGTTCCAGAGACGGAACTAGAAGAGATTCAAGAAATTCTAAGTTCTATCTTGCAGTAAAAACTTTCGAACCTCGAGTTCGTTTGATAAGAGGTGTATGTTTTGTTAAAAGATATCTTTTATAAGAGAAAGAAGTACGCAACGATTTCTAGCCCTCTGACTACAGAACAACCATCTCCCGTGGAAAAGAAGGAAATTCCGGAAGGACTAATGGTCAAATGTACCCAGTGCGGTTCCATTTCTTATACAAAAGAATTAGAGAAGAATTTGAAGGTATGTTCTTCATGTGGTCATCATTTTGCCATGAACTCCTTCGAACGTATTCATGCGACCTTAGATGAAGGTCATTTCTTTGAGTATGATAGTGATATGATTTCAGTAGATCCCTTATCCTTCCCTGACTACTTAGATAAGGTAGAGAAGGATATGGAGAAGACGAATCTCAATGAAGCAGTATTAACAGGAGAAGGGACAATTATGGGTCATCCTGTAGTCATTGGGGTAATGGATTCGCGCTTCCGTATGGGGAGTATGGGTTCGGTTGTTGGCGAAAAGATTTTTAGAGCCATTGAAAGAGCTATTGAGAAAAAATACCCTTTTATTCTGTTTTCCGCTTCCGGGGGAGCGAGAATGCAGGAAGGTGTGCTTAGTCTGATGCAGATGGCGAAAACAAGCGCAGGTCTTGCAAAACTCCATGAAGAGCGTGGTTTATTTATTTCGATCATGACGAATCCCACGACGGGTGGGGTTTCTGCAAGCTTTGCTACGTTAGGAGATTATAATTTAGCCGAGCCAGGGGCGCTTATCGGGTTTGCAGGACGTCGAATTATAGAACAAACCATTCGTCAGGAGCTCCCGAAGGATTTTCAAACGGCAGAGTTTCTTCTCCAGCACGGCCAGCTTGATCAGGTTGTTCATCGCAAGGATATGAGAAACTTCCTCGGCAAGATTCTAGACATTCATACGGTAAGGGGGAAGATCTAATGGCTGGTGATTTGCAGTTTGAGAAGCCCCTTGTAGAATTGCAGAATAAAATAGCGGAGTTACGTAAGTTTACAGAGGAAAAGGGAATAGATTTTACAGATGAAATTGCAAAGCTGGAGGAAAAAGCCCGTGCTCTTCAAAAGGAAATCTACGGTAACCTTACTCCATGGCAACGAGTCCAAATCGCCCGTCACCCGGAAAGACCTACGACACTTGATTATATTAAGTATCTTTGCACTGATTTTATAGAGCTCCATGGTGACCGAGTTTTCGGAGATGATGCAGCTATTGTTGGCGGAATTGCTAAACTAGAAGGGCAGCCGATTACCATTATTGGTCATCAGAAGGGGAAGGATACCAAAGATAATATTGCTAGAAACTTTGGGATGCCGCACCCTGAAGGTTATAGAAAAGCTCTCCGTCTAATGCATCAAGCGGATAAATTTAACCGCCCGATTATCTGTTTAATCAACACTCCAGGAGCATATCCAGGGATTGCAGCGGAGGAGAGAGGTCAGAGTGAAGCGATTGCCCGAAATTTAAGGGAGATGGCTGGTCTATCGGTACCGATTATCTGCATCGTGACAGGAGAAGGCGGAAGCGGTGGGGCCCTTGCTCTTGGTATGGGTAATCGAATCCTTATGCTAGAGAACTCCTTTTACTCTGTCATTTCCCCAGAAGGAGCAGCGGCTCTCCTTTGGAAGGATTCGAGCTTAGCGCAGAGAGCAGCTGAGCATATGAAGATTACCGCTAAAGATCTTAAGGAATTAGGGGTTATTGATGCGATTATTCCTGAACCTTTTGGCGGAGCGCACAGAGAGGTTTCGAAGCAGGCTGAGCTGATGAAGGAAGCCATACTGGTTCATTTAAAGGAACTAAAAACGAAGTCTGCTGATGAGTTAAAGAAAGAACGCTATGAGAAATTTGCATCTATGGGTCAATTTACGACTCTTATTAATAATTAAGGTGTTAAGAGAGATTCGACCAGGTCCTAAAAAATTGGGCTTGGTTTTATCTTTTTAGTAGAGGAGTAGAGAGAGCATGCCAAGAACAGTGGAATCAAGGGTAAGAGTAAGATATCAAGAGACAGACCAAATGAAGGTAGTCTATCATGCGAATTACTTAGTGTGGTTTGAGATTGGAAGGACCGATTACATTAGAGAGCTAGGTATTTCTTATTCTCATCTGGAGCAGATGGGCATCTTGCTGCCGGTTTTGGAAGTTCAATGTAAATACATACAAGCGGCGAAATATGAAGACGAGTTAAAAGTTGAGACAACCGTGAGTGAGCTTAAGGGTGTTCGACTGACGTTTAAATATCAGGTTAAGCGCGTTAAGGATGATCAATTGTTGGCTGAGGGATGGACACAACACGTCTTTGCAACTACAGATCTCAAGCCTGTAAACCTAAGATCAAAGATGCCAGAGCTGTATCGCATGATTATTGATGGCATCGAATAAAGCTATTTTGAAGACTTCTCATTAGAGAGGTCTTTTTTTTTGAGTTGAGAAAAATAAGGGGAAAACTATTGGAAATATGACACAAATATAGGGAAGGATATTAAAGTGAGGTGAGATGTCCGTGTCGATAACCATGTTAGTACTTATACGTTCTTTAGCTGCCTTTTTTATCCTTTTTTTCTTTACTAGGCTAATTGGGAAACAACAATTGTCTCAGCTGACTGTATTTGAGTATTTAGTTGGCATCACAATTGGTTCTATCGCTTCTGCAATGTCGATAGAACTGGATATTCAATCAATGAATGGAATATTTGGAATGGCAGTTTGGGCGGTTATCCCCATTGCCTTCGCTATCATTGGCTTGAAGAGTCCGATAATGAGAAGATATATTCAAGGAGAACCTAGGGTTCTTATTCGAAACGGGCGTATCGTCGACCATAACTTGCGTAAAGAACGTCTTGATTTAGACCAGCTCATGATGTTATTACGTCAAAAAAATATTTTTGCAGTAGCTGATGTGGAATTTGCCATTATGGAAGTGAATGGCCAATTAAGTGTTATGCCTAAGTCGAATAAGAGGCCTTTAACCGCAAGTGATATGAATCTTCCTGTACGTAGTGAACAAAACTCTATCACCTTTATTAAAGATGGGGTCGTCAACTCACAAGCGCTGATAGAAGCTGGGTTGGACAGAACATGGCTTATAGGTAAGCTTAGAGAACAAGGAATACAAGATGAAAAGGAAGTATTCCTTGCCCAACTTGATAGCCATGATCAATTCTTTGTTGACCGCAAGGAGGATTGGAGAGAAAACTTAAATCCTGGATATGAGCATATCTTAAGTCAATTTTATCAATTGCATGCAGACTTTCATCAATTCAGCTTACTTACGGAGGATGAAAAAGTGAAGAAGGATTATTATAAAATGAAACGGCAACTAGATAAAATGATTCGTCAAGTGGAAACTCATATTTCCAAAGTTAAGAGTTAGGTGATCACCTTGAGGAGATTAAGCATATTACTTGTTCTATTAATGTTGTTAGTGTCTTGTGTGAATCCATTTAAGGTACCTATGACCGAACAGCAAGATATAAAAAGTTGGATTTTAAAGGCTGAGAAAGAAATTTCAAAAGATAATTGGAGAGAAGCCCAAAAAATTGGCAATGAACTATCTGATGGGTGGGGGTCAATCCGAAAAAGAATTAGTCTAAATGCGAGCTCAGATGAAATGACACAGATGGACATTGCCATCGAACAATTTAAGGTCTATGTCAAGGAGGAAGATAAGACGGTGGCTTTAGCTGAAGTAGAAAGATTAAAACAGCTTTGGCAAACCCTTGCTAGTCTATAGCAAACTAGGGGCATGGGCCCCTAATTAATTATTGCTGTTTATATTGGGGTTCTTGTTGCTCCACGTAACTTACCCGATCCTTTAGAGTGGTAACGATATTTTCCATCGATTGGGCTAACTGACTATACATTTGTTTGGCCTGTTGATCATTGGTTTCTAGCGCAAATGAGGTAAGGTTGGCCTTAACTCCTTCTGCACTAGCAAGGGTTTGCTGAATTTTGGTACCTACTGTCATCTATGAACCACCTCCAGGATTAGTTTGCTTGTATCAGCGTATTTTTAGCATTGGAATAAACCAGCAATATAGACTCCTTCCTTGATAAGCAAACTAAGAGTCAGGAGGTGAGCATATGTTGCCTACAAGCTCAAAAATGGGGATGATGGTCTTTACCTTCCTACTCTTCGCAGTAAGTCTAACCTCATGCGGTTATGCGGACGGTCGAGCCACGACCCAAAATAATAATCAAACGTACACAGACCAACCCTATCAAAATCCTTATGATTACCGCACGGTAAATGACCCTGATCTAGATAACATTCATGATAGTCCTTTTATGAAGGCACAACAGTTGAGAGCCCGATAAATGCGCAAGGAGAATGGAGCTAATTGTCCATTCTCCTTATGCTTTATATAGGTTCACCTTTAATATACTTCCATAGATCTTCGAATACGTGCGCATTAATCAAGGCATTAAGAATGACAACCGTTACGGGGCCTAGGATTAAGCCAGCTACCCCAAATAATTTCAGACCGACAAAAAGTGAAATAAGAGTGACAAGGGGATCTAAGCCAATGTTTTCAGCGACGATTTTAGGTTCCATAATCTGCCTCTGAACGATAACGATTCCATACAAAATAGAGAGTCCGATGACAAGACTGAAGTTCCCTTTAATAAATAAATAGATGATCCAAGGGACAAACACAAAACCTGTACCAAGGAGGGGAAGCAAGTCCAATATTCCTGTGATGATTCCAATCGTAAAGGCATATTCCACCCTTAAGACAATTAAACCAATGACCACAATAAAGCCGGTAATGCTTACAAGTGTTACTTGAGCCTTTACAAAGCCAAACAAGGCCTTCTTCAAGTCATTGAAGATAACAGCAAGCCTGGCCTTAAAAACCTGAGGAAGCCAATTAGCAATTTTATGTTTTAGGCGATAAAAATCATTACTGATAAAGAAAGCAGCAAGCAATGAAATGACTAGAACAGTTGCTGCATTGGGCAGCGATGTGAGAAAAATTTGCAATCCATTTAGCAAAGAATTGACAAGAAATGTTCCTGCAGCAGCTATTTTTGTTAAACCAAGACCAATGTTTTCTCCGATTTTTTCTTTGTAACCCTCATCTAAAGACTGATAGTAATGTTGAATGTTATCGTAAAAATTAGTGACAATCTCTTGAGTAATAAACTGATTAAGGTAGTTTGTCGCATCTTGAATATAAACAGGCATAAGAGCAATTAGATGGGTAATCTCAATTACTAATTGCGTAATCAGCAGAGTGAAGGCTCCAAAAACAATAACGATTAAGAAGACTAAGACAATCGATACGGCTGCCCAACGTGGCAATTTTGTCTTTCCTTCGAGGGCATTAACAGGTCGGTTTATGATTAACGCAATAATGAGTCCTATAATAAAAGGATATATTAAGGGTATAACAAAACCTAATAACCAAATCGCAGCCACAATAAAAAATAGGACAATAAATAGTCGAATGAGTTGGAAAACTGTTGTTTTCCAATGTTGTTCCATAGAAACAACTCCTTTTCGTTTATTACTCATTTTGACCAAAAATGGTAAAATGAAGTCTTTCCAATCTTTCTACCCTTAGGTTATGATAAATAAGGTTAAGAAAGCAATATTTGGTGTAATGGAATTGGAAAATAGAAAGGAGGAGAGAATGAGCAGTGTTAAGCGTTCAACCTTATCTCCTTCTGCTGGTCTTATTAGTAATTGGGCTTATTGGAAAGAATCAATCCATAGTGATTGCCTCTTCTGTCCTTATTGCCATGAAGCTATTTCATCTAGATAAGTGGATATTCCCACCGTTGCAGAAGAATGGAATTAATTGGGGAGTGACCATTCTCATGATTGCTGTATTGGTTCCTATAGCCACTGGAGCGATAGGTTTCCAAGAATTATGGCAGTCGGTTACATCACCAGCCGGTGTTATTGCGTTAGTAGCAGGGATAGTTGCTGCGGTTATCCCTATTCCAGGGATCTCGCTCTTGAAGGATAATCCAACTATAACTACGGCCATTGTGGCGGGAACGATACTTAGTGTTTCATTGTTCAAGGGCATACCCGTAGGACCATTGATAGCTGCTGGGTTGGCTGCCTTTTTTATTCAAGGTTACAACCTGTTCAGTCAATTTTTTAGATAGTCATTCACAAAAGTAGCTAATTATTCTATAATTATGAAGTGCTTTATTTTAAATGAATAGCCATTCAGCAATACATTCACACCCGTAAAAGCCATTGTGGTGAATTTTCAGGAGTTCTTCACAATGCTTTAATATGCTTCAACAACAAGTATACATATTTAGGAGGGGTAAAGGTGTCATTATTTCAACGCTATGAGATGCCCACAAGTGGAGAGAAAATTACAGTTGAGAACGGAAAGTTAAATGTACCAAACAATCCTATCATTCCTTTCATTGAAGGGGATGGAACAGGCCCAGATATCTGGAACGCTTCTGTTCGAGTTCTAGATGCAGCAGTAGAAAAGGCATATAATGGTGAAAAGAAGATCGCTTGGTATGAAGTATTTGCTGGAGAAAAAGCCTATAACGCCTATGGTGAATGGTTGCCTCAAGATACTTTGACTGCGGTCACAGAATACTTGGTTGCTATTAAAGGACCTTTAACAACTCCGGTTGGTGGAGGAATCCGCTCTATTAACGTTGCTCTTCGTCAAGAGTTAGATCTATATGCATGCCTTCGTCCTGTTCAATACTTTGAAGGAGTTCCGTCTCCGGTGAAGCATCCTGAACTTACAGACATGGTGATCTTCCGTGAGAACACAGAGGATATCTATGCAGGTATCGAGTGGGCTGAAGGATCTGAAGAGGTGAAGAAAGTTCTTGCTTTCTTACAGAATGAGATGGGAGTCAAGAAAATTCGTTTCCCAGAAACTTCTGGTCTTGGTATCAAGCCTGTTTCTAAGGAAGGGACTAGCCGTTTAGTACGTGCAGCTATCCAGTATGCTATTGATAACAACCGTAAGAGTGTAACTCTTGTTCATAAAGGTAACATCATGAAGTTTACTGAAGGAGCTTTCAAGACTTGGGGTTATGAGCTAGCTGAAGCTGAGTTCGCCGACAAGGTATTCACTTGGGCTCAATATGACCGTATTAAGGATGAGCAGGGAACAGATGCGGCAAACAAGGCTCAATCTGATGCTGAAGCAGCAGGAAAGATCATTGTGAAGGATGTCATCGCTGACGCTTTCTTACAACAGATTCTTACTCGTCCTGCGGAATACGATGTTGTTGCCACTTTGAACTTGAACGGAGATTATATCTCTGATGCACTTGCAGCTCAAGTAGGTGGAATCGGTATTGCACCAGGTGCAAACGTAAACTATGTAACCGGGCATGCAATCTTCGAAGCGACTCATGGTACAGCTCCTAAATATGCTGGATTAGATAAAGTTAACCCTTCTTCTGTCATCTTATCTGGTGAGATGATGCTTCGTCACCTTGGTTGGACAGAGGCAGCTGACCTTATCATTAATTCTATCGAGAAGACAATCTCGAGCAAGCGAGTTACTTATGACTTCGCTCGTTTAATGGAAGGTGCCACTGAGTTGAAGGCCTCCGAGTTCGGAGATGAACTAATCAAGAATATGTAATTAGTAATTAAAATTGAGTGGGGGGTATTATAATGGCTTTCAAACGTAGAAAAGTTGCTGTTATCGGCGCCGGTTTTACTGGTGCAACTACCGCTTTAATGTTGGCTCAAAAGGAATTAGGGGATGTTGTGTTGTTGGATATCCCTCAACTTGAAAATCCAACAAAGGGTAAAGCTCTAGATATGCTTGAAGCAAGCCCCGTACAAGGTTTTGATTCTAACATCATTGGTACTTCTAGCTATGAGGATATCCAAGATGCAGACATGGTTATTATTACAGCTGGGATCGCTCGTAAGCCAGGAATGAGCCGTGATGACCTAGTCAACACAAACGCTGGCATTATGAAGTCTGTTGCTGAGAATGTAGCGAAATATGCCCCAAACAGCTATATCATCGTTCTTAGCAATCCTGTCGATGCAATGACTTATGTTTGTTATAAGACAACTGGATTCCCTAAGAACCGTGTAATCGGGCAATCGGGTGTACTCGACACGGCACGCTTTAACACATTTGTATCTCAAGAGTTGAACGTATCCGTTGAAGATGTGTCTGGATTTGTTCTAGGTGGACACGGAGACGATATGGTACCGCTTGTACGTTACTCTTATGCAGGAGGAATTCCTCTAGAGAAGTTAATTCCTGCTGATCGCTTAGAGGCGATCGTTGAGCGTACACGTAAGGGTGGCGGAGAGATCGTTAACCTATTGGGTAACGGAAGTGCTTATTATGCTCCAGCTGCTTCTCTTGTACAAATGGCAGAAGCTATACTTAAGGATAAGAAGCGCATCTTGCCATCTGTTGCCTACCTAGAAGGAGAATATGGCTACAACGACCTTTACCTCGGTGTACCTACTATCCTAGGTGGAGACGGTATTGAAAAGATTCTTGAACTAGAATTAACAGAACAAGAAAAGGCTGCACTTGATAAGTCAGCTGATTCTGTTAGAAATGTAATGTCTATCTTAAGATAAAGTTTGAAACATCTAAGCCCAGGAACTTCCTGGGCTTTTGTGTATTCATAAATAACATCTTAACATTAGGTTAACAATTAATTTACAAAAGTTATGATATCATTAGTAAGAATAGATAGGAGGCAACTATGAATAAAAGAAAAGGTCTGATAATCACCTTCCTAGTTTTATGGACGCTAACCGGCTGCAGCATATTCCAAGCTTCGCCTGAGGAGATTGAACAATATAAGAGTGAATTTATAGCCCTTGTAGATGAAGCAGCAATAGAAGCAGAAAATGGACAAAAGGTGTTAGAAGAAGTGAGAAATAAGGTGGACAAAGAAGGGTTAAAAAAGACGAAAGCGCAAAATACGATCCTGAATGGAGTTTCTATTAGTAAGGCGATAAAGGAAGATGTAATTAAAGCTCAGATTCCAGAGGAGATGGAGCCGGTTCGGGAGAAGCTTCTTGCTTCCTTGAATAAGAGGATAGAGGCTTATGATCAGTTGTTTAAGTACTATGATTTTTTGGATGAGAAGCATCGGGTAAGCGGAGATGCTTTACTTGAAGAATCGTTTGAGTTATTTAGTGAAGTTTTACAAGATATTCAACAATTTAAACAATAGGAGACCCTTTTAAGATGGAAAAAATCTTAGTGGTTGAAGACGAATTATCGATTTCTACCTTAATCAAGTTTAACTTAGAGAAAGCAGGCTACACAGTCACGACGGCTATGGATGGCAAAGAAGGACTAGAAATAGCGAGAAGAGAGCTTCCTGATCTGATCGTGCTGGACTTAATGCTTCCTTTGATGGATGGCATGGAAGTATGCAAGACGTTAAGAATGGAGAAGAATAATACGCCGATCTTGATGCTTACCGCAAAGGATGAAGAATTAGACAAGATTCTAGGATTAGAATTAGGTGCAGATGACTACATGACGAAGCCCTTTAGTCCGCGAGAGGTGTTAGCAAGGGTAAGGGCTATATTGAGAAGATCAAAACAAACTCCAAACATGGCTGCTGAAACGGTAGAAGAGCAAGTATTTAGTATGGGGCCGTTACAAATCTTTCCTGAAAAATATGAAGCTACCTTCCATAATGAGAAATTAGAGCTTACCCCTAAGGAATTTGAGCTGTTGCTTTACTTGGCAAAAAATCAGGGGAGAGTAATGACCAGGGATCAGTTGCTCAATGCTGTATGGAATTATGATTATGTAGGGGATTCGCGTATTGTGGATGTCCATATATCCCATTTGCGTGAAAAGATTGAAGAAGACACGAAGCAGCCTAAGCACATTAAGACGGTACGTGGATTAGGCTATAAGTTTGAAGGGTAACGAACTATGCAATCTTTTAGCGTACGCTTAAATACCATTATTATTTCTATTATGGCCCTTATTCTCTTTCTTGTAGGCTTTTATGTTGCTGGGCTTATGGAGAAGGTCTACATTGATACACTGTCTGATCGTCTATCAAGAGAAGCTGATATTATTGCAGCCTCAATTGAATCGCATAAGGATCTTACGGATTTCTCCCCTATGGAATTACAGTCATTAGTGAATCGGTTCGCTGATGCCGGAACTTCCAGAGTCACCATAGTGGATTTAACCGGTCGAGTCTTGGCTGATTCAGAGGCAAATGCAAATCGTATGGATAACCATGCGACACGGCCAGAGATTGTGGATGCTCTTACGAATGGGAGAGGCCAATCTGTCCGTTTCAGTCATACGATTAATACGGACATGATCTATGTTGCCCATGTGGTTGGATACTCTGAGGGACAACCACGTGGAGTAGTAAGATTAAGTCTTTCCATTGTGAAGATTAATGACTTTATTCATAACTTGTGGTTTAGCTTAGCTGTGGGTATGGGAGCAGCCCTTCTATTAACCGTTATCGTGAGTTTGCTTGTATCTCGGCATATAACCAGACCTATTGTGGAGATTACGTCCGTAGCAAGAGAAATAACGAAGAAAAAATATGAGAGCCGGGTTCATATTAAGACGGAAGGCGAAGTTGGCCAATTAGCAAGTGCTCTTAATTATATGGCCTCAAGCTTAGAATCACAAATGAATGAAATTAAAGAGAACGAAGAAAAATTATTTGGTGTCCTTAACAATATGGTGAGTGGAGTCATTCTGATTGGGGAATCTAGAAGAATCCTATTAGTCAACCCTGCAATTGAAGGGTTTCTTGGCTATTCTGAGAAGTCCTTGATAGGAAAACTGCATATTGAAGCCGGTCTTAATTTCGGTTTAAGTCAGCTTATTGACCGTTGTTTCAAGACAGGAGAAAAAATCCGGGATGAAGTCCATATCTACTACCCGCATGAGAAAATTGTAGATGCCAATCTAGCCCCTTATACAACTGTTCACGGTGAAGTGAAGGGTGTTGTTGTTGTATTACATGATATTACATCGATTCGTAGACTGGAGAATTTGCGAAGTGAGTTTGTTGCGAATGTTTCTCATGAGCTGAAGACCCCTATAACGTCTATTAAGGGCTTCTCTGAGACGCTTTTGGACGGGGCCATGGAAGATAAAGATATTCTAAAACAATTCCTTGAAATCATAAATTCGGAAAGTGAACGATTGCATCGTCTGATCAATGATATTTTAGATTTGTCAAAGATTGAACAGAAACGCCTTCCACTGCAGATCAATACGGTTGACATTGCAAGCTTACTGAATACGATTTATCAAAATCTGCAAGATAAAGTAACTAAGAAGCGTATAAAAGTAGAACTCCCGACGATTAAGGTTCTTGAAGTGGAAGCAGACCGTGATCGTCTGCAACAGGTAGTTATCAATTTAATTGATAATGCTATAACTTATACGCCAGAAGGAGGAGCGATTACGATTGATCTTCTAGATCATGGAGACAGTATCGAGCTTTCCGTAAAAGATAATGGAATTGGAATACCCGATAGTGAAATTCACCGCATTTTTGAACGGTTTTACCGAGTAGATAAGGGGCGGGCCAGAAACTCAGGCGGGACTGGTTTAGGGTTGGCCATCGTAAAGCATCTAGTTGAATCTCATCATGGGAAGGTTATGGTGACAAGTAAAGAAGGGCAGGGAAGTACGTTTACCCTTACCTTACCGAAGTGTCAACCTTAACATAAATTAAATATTTTATTCATGTCAGCTTAATAATGATCCTCTATAATTGTTGAGAATGGAATATTGGATGATTCCTTAAATAATATAAGGGGATGACTTTCAGTGAAAAGACAATCTTTTGATGATCATCTTGAACATTTGCATCGAACACTTTTATCAATGGCTACACTAGTGGAAGAAAATGTATTCAAGTCCGTTAAATCTTTAGTCGATCAAAATGATGTATTAGCACATCATGTTATTAAACAAGATGAAGTGATTAATTCACTTGAACTTGAGATAGAAATGGGTTGTTTCCGAACGATTGCCCTACAGCAACCAGTTGGTTCAGATTTAAGAAAGATTGGCTCCATGTTAAAAATATCGGCCGATCTTGAGCGAATGGGCGATTACGCAACGAGCATCTCAAAGACGGCCATCCGTTTGCGAAGTGAGGAGTATGTAAAACCTCTTATTGATATCCCAAAAATGGCAACATACGTAAGCGAAATGGTGCGTGACGCTCTGAATGCTTATGTTGCCAGTGATCAGGAAGAGGCGTTGAAAATTGCGAAGCGGGATGATGTGGTGGATAAGTACTACTCCACTATTTTTGATGATTTGATTATGGTTATGCAACAGGATTCGAAGAATATCCACCAAGGAAGTCACTTGCTGCTTGTCGCGCAATATTTAGAGCGTATTGCGGATCATGTGACCAATATATGTGAATGGATCGTTTATATGAAGACTGGGGAAATTAAAGCACTAAATATTTAAAAAAGGTATTGTCCGGGATGTAAACGGACAATACCTTTTTTTCTTTAAGATTGAAACCATTGGAACGTAAAATAACAGATTCGACCTATAATATAAATCAAAATAAGCGAGAAGAGAATCTTCTTAGGGGCGCTTAAATTTTTAATGTATTCTTTAAGATTAGGGGATTCCTCATTGGGATTCATCATTTTGGTTTCTAATTCCTTTCTTATTCGACAGTTTCCTGGGAAATGTTCATAAGTTCGACTGCGTTACTTTCATAATACAGGATAGAAAGAAAAACAAAAAGGCAATCACCTAAAGTCGTTCATATCAACTTTAGAGATCGCCTTTTTCGTATGATTATTGTCCTACATTAATGAATGGGGTTGCACCGCCTGTAACGTTTGGCAATTTACCATCCCATTTTTGTATAGCTTGTAGTTGAGCTTCAATTTGACGTAATTGAATCAATTCTTGAGTTACTTCTTGTTTCTGTAGTCTTAGAGCTTCAGCTTGTGCTTGTGCTCTTGTGATCTCTTGCTCTTTTTCAATCTTAATTCTTTCAAGGTCAAGTTTAGATTTTAACGCTTGTTGTTCAGCAATTTGTTTTGCTTCAATAGCTCGGTTGTAGTCTTCACTAAACTCAAATGTGGTAATATTAATTTCATCGAGAACCATGTTGTAGACGCCTAGTTTACCGGATAATACTTCTTTTACTTTAGCACTCACTTCAGAACGCTTAGAGATTAATTCTTCTGCTGTATATTGAGCTGTAACTGCTTTCAACGCTTCACCAATGGCTGGATCTACAATACGAGTTTGATATTGAAGACCTACACGTTGATAAAGACTATTTACTCCTTCAGGAGATAAGTGGTAGTTAACAGCGATCGTAGTTGAAACGGTTTGAAGATCTCGTGAAGCGGAAACCTGCGCCGATTCGGTCTTCTGTACACGTACTTCAACAGGTACTATGGTTTGGATAAAAGGAATTTTAAAGTGCAAACCCTCGTTTAGTACTTTTGGTTGTACGGCTCCTAACTGTAAAACTACGCCTCTGTGACCAGCTTCAACAATGACAAAGGATTGGAATGCAAGGATAACTAAAAGAGCTAAAATAACAATACCAGTTACACCTTTAGACAAGTTCTGAGGGTTCGGATATTGAACCACGTTTTTATCGTCCATCTATTGAATCTCCTTTCACTTATTTAGAATTTATTTTACACACGACTATATACGTAACCTCTAGGCAATAAGTTTCATTTTTTATTTCGAATTTTACTTACCTATTTAGGAAATTTAATGGTATTGAAGGTTTTTGCTAGCTTTACTTCGCTTATGTTAAGATGAGGAAATGGAATGAAAAAGCTTGGGGGAATGAAGCATTGGATAAAAAGTTGGTTGTTATTGATGGGAACAGTATTGCTAATCGGGCATTTTATGCGTTGCCTCCACTAAGTAATGCCAGTGGTATGCATACGAATGCAGTATATGGATTTACCACCATGTTGTTAAGAGTGCTCGAAGAACAAAAGCCTACACACCTGCTCGTCGCCTTCGATGCTGGCAAAGTTGTATTCCGTCACCAAGACTATCAAGATTATAAAGGCGGGAGACAAAAGACGCCGGGGGAACTATCGGAACAGTTTCCTTACATGAAGGAGCTCCTCGATGCGTTCGGTATTGTCCGATACGAACTTGCTGGATATGAGGCTGATGATATCATCGGGACTCTGACTAAGCAAGCTGATGAAGAGGACATTCCAGCTATCGTAGTAACAGGGGATAAGGATATGCTTCAGCTGGTCTCCGATCATGTGCACGTGGCACTAACACGTAAGGGTATAAGTGAAGTGGAATGGTTTACACCAGACAGTATAAAAGAAAAGTATGGATTGTCCCCAAGTCAAATTATTGATTTAAAAGGACTTATGGGAGACGCATCAGATAATATACCGGGAATTCCAGGTGTTGGTGAAAAAACGGCCCTCAAGCTTTTACATGAATACGGGAACGTAGAAAGTGTACTTGAACATGTGGATGATATATCAGGTAAGAAGCTAAAAGAAAAGATTAAGGAACATCGAGATGATGCAGTTAAAAGTAAGGAACTAGCGACCATTTTGCGAAGCGCTCCCATTGAAATTGATTTAGACTCCACCGAGTATAAAGATTATGACCAGAACAAGGTGTTAGATATATTCAAGAAGTTTGAGTTTAAGTCCCTTATGGAACGATTAGGTTCTGTAGAAGACACCCAAGAGATTTTAGAAGAAGATTTTGAGTTTACTATTGTCACTCTAGGTAACCTAGAATCGTATGAGCGGTACCTTACCGAGCCTTGCGCCCTCCATGTTGAATTAGACGGTGAAAATTACCACCGGAGTAGGATTATAGGCATAGGAGTAACATGTGGAGATACAAGCTTTTATGTACCCGAATCGGTAATTCATAAGTGGTCTGTTTTTCAAGATTGGCTGCAAGGATCGAGTCCTAAGGTAATCCATGATGTCAAAAGGGCTGCTGTCTCCTTAAAGTGGCATGACCTCATACTGAACGGTATTTCCTTTGATGTAAAGCTTGCTTCGTACCTATTGAATCCATCAGAAACGGACTTTAGCTTAAGAGAAGTAGCCAAGCGATCTATTGGTATGGCTTTACCTGCCGATGATTCCATCTACAAAAAATTGTCCGGGAAGAAGGGCCAATTGTCGGAAACCGAAGTGGCAGAACAGAACGCAAAGAGGTCTCTGGCTGTTCAGAAGTGTTCGGACAGACTGCGCTCTAAGATTGAAGAGGATCAAATGAGTTCCTTATATTATGAACTCGAACTTCCTTTGTCGTTTGTTCTAGGTGAGATGGAGCATACAGGCATATCCGTAGACAAGGATAAGTTAGAGAAGATGGGTCATGAGTTAGATGAACAACTCCGGAAGTTAACAAAGGAAATACATCTTCTTGCAGGAGTAGAGTTTAATATTAATTCGCCCAAACAATTAGGAGAAATTTTGTTTGATAAATTACAACTACCTGTCATAAAAAAGACGAAGACAGGTTATTCAACCAATGCAGAGGTTTTAGAGAAGCTTCATGACCGTCACGAGATCGTGCCTAAAATTCTTCACTTCAGACAACTAGGGAAGTTGTATTCTACTTATATTGAGGGGTTAATGAAGGAGATTAATCCTAAAACCCACAAGATTCATACTTCCTATAACCAAGCCACTACGGCTACGGGAAGATTGAGCAGTACAGAGCCTAATCTTCAAAACATTCCTATTCGACTAGAAGAGGGTAAAAGAATCCGCCAGGCTTTTATCCCAACGAATCCAGATTGGGTCATCCTAGCAGCAGACTATTCACAGATTGAATTGAGGGTGCTAGCTCATATTGCAGATGACGAAAATCTAAAAGAAGCTTTCTTACAAGGAGCAGATATTCATACCAAAACGGCAATGGATGTATTCGGTGTATCTGCTGACCAAGTTAATTCGGATATGAGAAGGCAGGCTAAGGCAGTTAACTTTGGGATTGTGTATGGGATTAGCGATTACGGCTTATCTCAGAACTTAAACATTACACGAAAAGAAGCAGCATCGTTTATTGAAAAATATTTCGATGTGTTCACGGGTGTACAGCATTATATGGACGACATCGTTAAAAAGGCGAGGAAAGACGGTTACGTCACTACTCTGTTAAACCGGAGGAGATATCTTCCCGAGATTAACCATAGTAATTTTAATATTAGGAGCTTTGCTGAGCGTACAGCCATGAATACTCCGATACAAGGAACAGCTGCCGATATTATTAAATTGGCTATGGTTAATATGAGAGCAGTTTTAAAGGACAAGCAACTAAAAAGCAAAATGCTCTTACAAGTACACGATGAATTAGTATTTGAGGTGCCAAAGGAAGAGCTTGAGCTTATGAGAAACCTTGTACCTGAAGTGATGGAACAGGCGATGGAACTGAATGTGCCACTTAAGGCTGATGTGAGCGATGGAGAAACATGGTATGATGCCAAATAGGGGGTAGCCGAAGGTGCCTGAACTTCCAGAGGTGGAAACAGTACGAAGAACGCTAAGCAAATTAGTAGCAGGAAAGAAAATTGGCAATGTAAGTGTATTCTTACCTCGAATTATTCGCAGACCACATGATATTTTCGAATTTAATTTATTATTAGAGGGACAAGTCATTGAGGATGTGGCACGCAGAGGGAAATTTCTTAAAATCGTGTTTCAAGATGTTGTGCTCGTTTCCCACTTGCGAATGGAAGGAAGATATGGAATATATCAACAGGATGAGCCCGTTGAAAAGCATACCCATGTGATTTTTCATTTCACAGATGGTACGGAACTGCGTTATCGAGACGTGCGGCAATTTGGAACTATGGAAATTTGGCCACGGGGGGAAGAGGAAGTTCATCCCCCATTGAGTAAGCTTGGTCCAGAACCATTAGATCAAGAATTCACCTTAGAACGATTCAAAGCTTTGATTAAAGGAAAAAAAACAAAAATCAAGCCTTTATTACTGAACCAGGAATTCATTGTAGGACTAGGGAATATTTATGTTGATGAAGCTCTTTATGAGTCGAAGATCCATCCTGAGACGGAAGCACACCAACTTTCTGCAAGAAGAATAGCAGACCTCTATAGAGCAATTAGAGAGACACTTGATGAAGCCGTTCAGCTTGGGGGAAGTTCCATTAAATCCTATGTCAACGGGCAAGGGGAAATGGGGATGTTCCAACAACAGCTTAAGGCTTATGGGCGAAACGGGCAACCATGTCTTCGTTGTGGAGAAGAGTTAAGGAAAACAGTTGTCGGAGGGAGAGGGACTCATTTTTGTCCCAAGTGCCAAAAGAGACCTAAAACTTAAATTCTAGGCACAGCCTATTTTCTTCGCCATATCATAGTTATATGTTGCTATGGTAAGGAGGGAAGACACGCAAATGGAGTTTTTTTCCCTATTTGCACTGGCTTTTGCAGTGAGTCTAGATAGTTTTGGAGTAGGGATTAGTTATGGACTAAGAAGAATAAAGATACCTATTCTCTCTATACTTATTATTACAAGCTGTTCTGCTGTTCTTGTGCTGGTTTCTATGCAGCTTGGCAAGTGGTTTTCAGGATTCATTAGTATGGGCACTGCCAATCTCATTGGGGCTTTCATATTGATTGGAATAGGATGCTGGGCGATATTTAATTTGTATCTTAATCGAGAAACGAATCAGATAGAACCCCCTTTAACATCATCAACAACTCAAGTAGATACGTTAGATTCTTCCGAGCCACGCCAAGTCTTAAATATTGAGATTAAGACTTTAGGTTTAGTAATTCATATACTAAAAAAGCCTACTGCAGCAGACGTCGACCGATCTGGGACGATTACTGGAGCGGAGGCAGCGGTGCTAGGTGTTGCCCTATCTTTAGATGGGTTTGGAGCAGGAATTGGTGCAGCTCTTATGGGGTATTCTCCATGGTTAACTGCGGTATTGTTTTCTGTATTATGTACAACTTTCATTCTTATGGGGTTGAGGCTTGGTTTTGTTTACTCGAATAGTCAATGGATTAAAAGAATGTCTTTTATCCCTGGAGTGATCTTAATATTGTTTGGAATATCAAAAATTTTGTAGAGAGATCGAGAGGAAAGATTTGGCCATGATCGTCGGTTTAACAGGTGGAATTGCTTGTGGTAAAAGTACTGTAGCTAGAATGTTTGAACAGCTTGGATGTGTTATTATTGATGCAGATCAAGTGGCTCGTGAGGTAGTGGCACCTGGGGAGGAAGGTCTTGAAGCGGTAGTTCGTCGCTTCGGACCCTCTGTCCTAAATGAAGATGGTACGCTAGATCGAAAATCTCTCGGAGATCTTGTCTTCAAGGAAGAAAAGGCTCGTCAAGACCTCAATGCCATTCTGCACCCTCTTATACGTAAGAGAATGAATCAGAAGAAAGAAAAAGCACTGAAGGATCATCCCCCGCTTATTATTATGGATATTCCTCTACTGTATGAATCCAAGCAGGAGCAGACGGTTGAGGCTGTCATAGTTGTCTATGTTTCTCCTGATGAGCAATTGAGGAGATTGATGGAAAGAGATCATCTTACATATGATGATGCCAAGAGACGGATCAACTCGCAATGGTCCATTGAAGAAAAAAAACAACGTGCAGATTATCTAGTTGACAACAGTGGATCATTATTCGAAACAAGGGAGCAGGTTGAATCGCTATTTTTTAAATTAGTTAAGGAAATTGGGAATGATGGAATTAAATCTTAATCGGAAGTTCACCTTGTTAGTTCTTCTACTAATATTGTTTTATCTGTTAAACAGCCCCCCATTCTGGAAGGCTATGTATCCCGTTTATTATGAAGACCTGGTAAATGATGCAACAGAACAATATCAGGTAGACCCAAACTTGGTGTATGCAATCATACAGATAGAAAGTAATTTTAAGCAGGAGCGAGTATCTAACAAGGGCGCCACAGGTTTAATGCAAATTATGCCGGACACAGCTGCTTGGGTTATTCAACAAGCTCAAATGCCCGAAGAGTACATTCATCGCATAAACGACCCTAAGATAAACATTCAGATTGGTTCATGGTATCTTGCTTTTCTAGAGAGAAAGTTTCATCGGAATCATTATGCAGTTATCGCGTCATATAATGCAGGACCAGGGAATGTAGAGAGATGGTTGCGTGAAAACACATGGGATGGAACGTATCAGAACTTAAGTGAAATTCCATTTGGAGAGACTAGACATTATATACAAAGGGTATTATATTTTTATGGTAAGTATCAAGAGGTATATCAATAAGACAAGTTGAAGTCATGATAAATGGCTTTTTTTTTTTTTGTATAGTAGCAAAAAGGGGGGCTAATTGACTTTGTCAATTAGCTGAAAATTTAGAATTAAGTTATTTTGTATTAACCGATTGAAAAATGTGTCATACTTATTATAATAAATAAGAGAAATAGTGTGTGATAAATCTGGAAGGGGAACGGATTAATGATAACAAAAATAGGGATAAATGGATTTGGGCGAATTGGCAGAATGGTGTTTCGGAAGGCCATCTCTGACCCGAATATTGAAGTTGTGGCAATTAATGCTAGTTACCCTGCAGAAACTCTAGCCCATCTTATAAAGTATGACACAATACACGGAACGATTGCAGATCAGATTGAAGTGAAAGACAATGCAATCATCGTAAATGGAAAAGAAACCAAACTTTTAAGTGATAGAGATCCTAGCCATCTTCCTTGGGGTGAGCTTGGGGTAGAGGTGGTTGTAGAAGCAACTGGTAAGTTCATTGATAAAGAAGGAGCTGGGAAGCATATTGCTGCCGGTGCTAAGAAAGTTGTTATTACAGCGCCAGGGAAAAATGAAGATGTTACAATCGTAATGGGAGTGAACGAGAACGACTTTGACTATGAGTCCCACACGGTTATCTCCAATGCTTCTTGTACAACGAATTGCTTAGCTCCTGTAGCTAAGGTGCTAGATGAAGCGTTTGGAATCGAGTATGGTATGATGACGACAGTCCATTCCTATACGAACGATCAGAAGAATCTAGATAACCCTCATAAGGACTTAAGAAGAGCTCGAGCTTGTGCTCAAGCGATCATCCCTACTTCTACAGGTGCTGCAAAAGCAGTAGGTAAGGTTCTTCCACACCTTAAGGGTAAGTTGAATGGATTAGCTCTACGTGTACCAACTCCTAATGTTTCTATTGTGGATCTTGTTGTGAACGTGAAGAAGTCCGTTACGTTAGAAGAAGTTAATCGTGTGCTTAAAGAAGCAGCAGAAGGCCCGATGAAGAATTATATTGAATACACTGAGGCTCCTCTTGTATCAAGCGATTTTAATGGAAACGAACATTCTTCCATTGTAGATGGTCTTTCCACTATGGTCATGAACGATCAACAAGTAAAAGTTCTTATCTGGTATGATAACGAGTGGGGATATTCTTGCCGTGTATTAGACTTGGTGAAGCATGTATCTCAAGCCGTAAATGAAAAGAAAAAGCAAGAAATGACCGTGTAGTCTAATATTATAAAGCTGTTCCTTTGGATTTTGTTAATCCTAATGGAACAGCTTTTTCCTTTTTATCCCTTATTGTGGTACTGTTTGGTATGCACTCCTAAATAGCATGAAACAAAGGAAATAGGAAACGATAAGTACAAGGCCAAAGGGGGGAATGTAATGAATCAGGTGGAACAGTATTCAATGGAAACCCTAGGAAAGCACGTCATCGCTGAATTATGGGGATGCAATCCAAACATGTTGGATAATCTCGAGATGACAGAAAAAGTGATGGTGGATGCCGCTCTTGAGGCTGGAGCCGAGGTAAGAGAAGTAACCTTTCATAAATTCAATCCTCAAGGAATTAGTGGTGTCGTTGTCATTTCTGAGTCCCATTTAACCATACACACGTTTCCAGAACATGGTTATGCAAGTGTAGACGTTTATACCTGTGGAGAAACTATTGACCCGAAGGTTGCGGCCCAAGCAATCGCTGAGTACTTAGAAGCCAAAACCATTGACAGCATTGAAATCCCAAGAGGTCAGGGTCCGCTTCCGAAATTGGTTCAATCTCCCGTAAGAGAGTATACACGAGTATAAAATAAATCATCGTCTTACTTTGTTTATCCCTAGGAGGAACAGGTGAGGCGTTTTTTTTGTATATTGGTGTCGAAAATCTTAACAATAAATTTACAATGTCTTAAAGTAAACTCAACATTCCTTCTATAAAATCAGTAATTGAGTTCCGAAATAAATCACAACAAGATTTGACAAGGTCGTTTATTTAAAGGAGGAAACCACGTGTTAGAAACTGCTCCTGTAGATGGGACAGCCACCCAGTTAAAGTCCCAAGCGTCGCATAACTTTGATCGTGTTTCAAACATAAAGAAGAAGCCGCCTATCAGTGAGAGGATTGTTCCGGCCATACTACTACTCTGTGCGCTTGTTTCAGTATTTACAACGATAGGTATTATAGGTACTTTATTGTTGGAAACCATAGAGTTCTTCAAAGTAGTTAGCGTTATTGAATTTTTTACAGGTACGAAATGGGCTCCATTATTTAAGCCACAGTATTTTGGTATTCTTCCTTTAATTACAGGTACCTTACTTATTGCTTTCATAGCCAGTTTAGTTGCCGTTCCAATTGGACTTGCTAGCGCGATATATTTAAGTGAATATGCACCACCAAAAGTAAGAAAGACAGTCAAGCCAATATTAGAGATCTTGGCTGGTATACCAACGATAGTTTATGGATTTTTTGCTCTTACCTTGGTCACCCCTTTAATACGATTTTTCTTACCTGGAACAGATTTTTTTAATGCACTAAGTGCAGGAATTGTTGTTGGGATTATGATTATTCCAATGGTGGCATCCCTTAGTGAAGATGCGATGACAGCTGTACCTCGCTCCTTGAGAGAAGGTGCTTTAGCTCTTGGTGCAACCAAGCTAGAAACTTCATTGAAGGTTGTTGTTCCTGCTGCGCTTTCGGGAATTGTTGCCTCTGTCGTGCTTTCTCTTTCTCGTGCGGTAGGGGAGACGATGATTGTAACTCTTGCTGCTGGTGCTACCCCTAAGATGGCCTTTAATCCATTAGAGAGTATTCAGACAATGACGGCATATATCGTTCAGATTAGTCATGGAGATGCTCCGTTTGGTACTATTGAATATTTATCTCTTTATGCTGTAGGATCTACATTGTTTGTCATGACATTGGTTATGAATATGCTAGCTCAATATATCAGTCGTAAATATAGGGAGGAATACTAATGAAATCTTCCTTCACAGCAGAAAACAAACAAATTGAAGCTAGAAAACGTAAAGATAAAGGTTATAAGTTACTATTTCTTTCTGCCACAATGTTCGGGGTAATAGTACTTGCTATATTAATTTTGGATGTATTACAGAAGGGCTCTGGGGCAATAAATATGAATTTTTTAAGTAATTTCCCATCCCGTTTTGCTGAGAAGGCTGGATTGAAATCTGCCTTGTTTGGGACGCTGTGGATGATCGGTCTTACAGCACCGATGGCCTTTATCTTAGGAGTAGGAACGGCGTTATATTTAGAGGAGTACGCTAAGAAGAACTGGCTGACTAGGTTAATTCAGACCAACATTTCTAATCTTGCTGGTGTTCCATCTATTGTATACGGACTTTTAGGTTTAACTATATTTGTTCGAATGTTTTCTTTAGACGGCAGTGTGATGGCTGGAGCACTTACAATGACCTTGCTCATCCTTCCAGTCATTATCGTTGCGTCACAAGAAGCATTGCGCAGTGTTTCTGATTCTCTTCGACATGCGTCGTTTGCATTAGGAGCCACAAAATGGCAGACCATCTTGCGCGTCATTTTACCTTCAGCGTTGCCTGGAATTATTACAGGAAATATCCTTGCTCTTTCTCGTGCTATTGGTGAAACCGCACCGTTAGTAGTTGTAGGGGCAGCAGCCTTTATTGCCTTTACACCGCAAAGCCCAATGGATCCTTTTACCGTGTTGCCTATTCAGATCTATAACTGGGTGTCGAGACCTCAAGAAGCTTTCCATGCGTTAGCAGCAGGTGGAATCATTGTATTATTAGTGGTTTTATTATCGATGAACGCAGTTGCTGTGATGATCCGTAATAAGTTTCAGAAAAAGATGGACTAGTGGGAGGGTACAAACATGATAGCTACTAATCAATATGTATTTAATATAGAAAACCTTAAGCTCTGGTATGGGGAAGATCTTGCGCTTAAGAATATCAATATGAATATAAAGAAAAATGAAGTAACAGCGATTATAGGACCGTCTGGCTGTGGGAAGTCAACCTTACTAAAAACGTTTAATAGAATGGTTGACCTAGTGCCTGGTGTAAAAGTAGAAGGAAAGATTAATTACCATGGTGTGAATATCTATGATAGAGACATCAATTTAGAGCAACTTAGAACGACAGTAGGTATGGTATTCCAAAAGCCTAATCCATTTCCAAAGTCCATTTATGAGAATGTAGTTTTTGGTCAGAGAATCCATGGAAATAATAAAAAGTCTGAGCTTGATGAAATTGTTGAAAAGAGCTTGAAGGGTGTAGCCCTTTGGGACGAGGTAAAGGATCGTCTACACGAACCGGCCACTGGTCTTTCTGGAGGACAACAACAAAGATTATGTATTGCTCGATGCATTGCTGTTGAACCGGATGTCATTCTCATGGATGAACCAACATCTGCACTTGATCCCATATCTACAATGAAGATTGAAGAATTGCTTCACGACCTAAAAGAAAGATTTAGTATTGTTATTGTAACTCATAATATGCAGCAAGCTGCTCGTTCCTCGGATCAGACGGCGTTTATGTTAACTGGTGAGCTTGTAGAATTTGAAAAGACGGAGAAGCTTTTCACTAACCCTACAGATAAAAGAACAGAAGATTACGTAATGGGTCGATTTGGTTGATTTTCTACAAATGCGAGATGGAGAATTACGCGAGGCAGGGTACTTACCCTGCTCTTTTTTTATATCTTTATACTTCCTTAAAACATAATTAATATTCGTTTGATAGCATTAAACCGAAAATACATAATCGTTTGGCGGAGCTGGAGGTAAAGGATGAATAGGAAAAATTCGATACAAAGAATTGTAGAATCTGTGGGACTTAGCTGGAGGATCATTTTCCCGTTTTCTCTACTAATTCTTTTATCTACTGCGATTGTTGGTGGAATCGCTTATCAACAAGCGACCACGAATACGAAGAGGCTGATTGAAAATCAGTTAATAGAAGAAGCAAGAAAAATGACGGAGAAAGTTTCGTTGCTGCATTTTGCCTTGGATGAGAAGCAATTTGAAAAAAGGTTTAAATATGAATTGAAACAGCAAAGAGCAGCTTTAGCTAATCAAGGTCTTCATATTGAGCAGTATGCTCTTAAGCAGGGGAGTGGGCAACGAGCCTATCCAGGAGTAACGATCGAGATGATTCCTCTTAGTGCGGAATTGGTTAATCGAATACTAGAGAATGAGGAAGGGGTTATTAGTCAACGGATTCAAGGGCTAAATTATACGATCTCCTTCGTAAAGTCCCATGAACGCCAAGAGATCTACACGATTGTTGTAGCTGATAAGGATTATATGACGCCTCTTAATAAAATAAAAAACACCGTGCTTTATTCTTTTTTAGGTTGCATTCTCATTTCGTTTTTATTAGGAACACTCATTGTTAGAATGATCCTTCTTCCTATTCGAAATCTGTTGGATGCCATGAAGGAAGTCCAGAGTGGAAACCTATCCAATCGGCTCGAATTGCCTTTTGCTAGTCCGGAACTTATTCGTCTTTCTCATCATTTCAATGACATGCTTGATGAAATGTCAAATATGATTCAACAGGTTAAAACATCAGTTACGCAACTAGGTGAAACGAGTAACCAGTTGCACCTTTCATCTGATGAATCAATGGAGTCCGCGTTCCACTTAAGGAAAGCTATTCAAATCGTGAGCGATGGCGCTGAAGAGACAGCGGTATCGACAGAAAAAACGAATCTAGCTTTTCAATCCATGAAAGAAGTAGTTACGTCTTTATTAAGCGAGATCCATGTATCCACAGAGTATAGTAATAAAATGGTAGTTACAGCAGAGAGTGGTCATCAGCATATAAACGATGTTCGAACAAGCAACGAATTATTACAAAGAGAAATGCAGCAAGTAAGTGATAGCATGCTCCAGCTTAGGAGACAATCAGATGATATCGAGAAGATCTTAGGAATGATTGGACAACTCTCTGAACAAACGAAATTACTGGCTTTGAATGCTGCCATTGAGGCTGCGCGTGCTGGTGAGGCGGGAAAAGGGTTCGCTGTAGTAGCGGATGAGGTTCGTAAACTTGCTGATGAATCTACCCAAGCGACAAGGGAGATTTCTTCCATGATTGTTGATATTCAAATGGTAACGAAAGAAACAAATAATAAGACGAGTATGGTTTCTGATCGTGTAGAGGAAGGAAGCAGGCTAGCCCTGAAGGCAGAAGAGGCCTTTACTGACATGATTCAAGGGATTCAATTTGCAGATCAAAGAATGAAAACAATGGCCCTAGATATAGATCAGATTTCATATGGGTTGAAAGAAGCAGAGGACAAGCTCGTCTTTTTTACAGGAATCGCTCAAGAAACAGCCGCGAGTACCGAGCAAATGGATGCTTCTGCACAGCAACAACTTGGTCTTTCTGAAAAGTCAAAAGAACTGTCTACTCAGATTTTGAATTTACAGCAAAAGCTAGGTCACATGGTTGAAAAATTTAAATGCTAGAGTCATAGTTTCTAGGAACTTTACATTTTCTTAACATTTATCACATAATGGCTCAATAAAAGCTTGTTATTATAATTCTTGTGAAGGAAACATATAAAACACAAAAATAGAGTTGGAGGGTTTAATCGTGAAGCTTCTAAAAAAATCTGGAATTCTAATGTCAACACTAGTGCTCGCAGCGTCCTTGATGACTGGATGTGGTGGAAATCAACAACCAAGTGCTGCACAACAGCCGAGTACAGATAAGCCTGCTGAACAACCTGCTAAGGAGAGTGCTCTTAGCGGTACCGTATTAGTAGATGGGTCTTCTACTGTATTCCCCATTACCGAAGCAGTAGCAGAAGAATTTCAAGCCGCAAATCCTGATGTTCGAGTGACTGTTGGAGTTTCTGGAACAAGTGGTGGATTTAAGAAGTTTATTCCAGGTGAAACTGATATCAATAACGCTTCCCGTAAGATTAAGGATAAAGAAGTAGAAACTATTAAGGCTAACGGTTTCGAAGCTATCGAGCTTCCAGTTGCTTATGATGGTATTACAGTTGTCGTAAACAAGGAGAATGATTGGGTTGACTTCTTGACTGTGGAAGAATTAAACAAGATTTGGGCGCCTGACAGCCAAGTGAAAACATGGGCTGAAGTACGTGAAGGCTGGCCAGCAGAACCAATTAAGTTATACGGACCAGGAACTGACTCTGGTACATTCGGATATTTTACTGAAGCCATCAATGGGGAAGAAGGAGCAAGTCGTTCTGACTATACAGCTTCCGAGGATGATAATGTATTGGTACAAGGTGTAGCTGGTGATAAGAGTGCTCTTGGATACTTTGGGTTTGCTTATTATATCGAAAACACAGACAAAATGAAGCCTGTGCCGATTAAAGAAAATGCCGATGCTCCTGCTATAGAGCCTACAATGGAAACTATTAATAACGGAACATACAAGCCATTGTCTCGTTACCTTTATATCTATGTTAGCAGCAAGGCTTTAGCTGAGAAGCCTGAGTTGAAAGCTTTCGCACAATATTATATTGATGTTGCTCCTGAGATGTCTGAAGCAGTAGGATATATTCCACTACCTGCAGATCAATACGAAGCTGCTAAAAAATTAATCCAATAATTAAATAGTGAATGTAGAGGGTATCCCTTAAAGGTTGGTAAAACCGACTCTAGGGGTACCCTCTTTTACTTTTCTTACTGGGTGATTGTAAGCAGGAGAAGCATAGGTTGTCTTATCTAATTCAGATTATGATAAAATAATACTAGTTAAAAAGAAAGGGAGCTGATAGTCATGCGTTGTCCTCTTTGTCAGCATAATGGGACTCGCGTGCTGGATTCTAGGCCGGTCAATGAGGCGAAATCCATTCGTCGCAGAAGAGAATGTGAAGCATGCAGTCATCGCTTTACCACATTTGAGATGGTAGAGGAAACTCCGCTTCTCGTCATTAAAAAGGACGGAGCTCGTGAAGAATTCAGCCGTGAGAAGATCTTAAGAGGTTTAGTAAGGGCCTGTGAGAAGAGACCCGTATCATTGGATACATTGGAAAAGATCGTAGAGAAAATTGGCCAGGAACTCAGAGGGTCAGGTAAAGTAGAAATTCCAAGCCAAGAGATCGGGGAACTAGTGATGAAGGCCATTTATGATGTGGATGAGGTCGCCTATGTTCGATTTGCCTCTGTGTATAGACAGTTTAAAGATATCAATGTCTTCATTAAGGAACTCGAGGAATTATTAAACTACAACAAAAACAAAACCATTCCTTGAAATTTTTTCGTATAGTTGGCTTTAGAGTCACAATGATATAATGGGGAGATCATGCAATAAGGGAGCTTAGATGCGATGGGGTTTGCTTGGAAAGAAATTGTTCCTGGGGACAATTATACACTTGGCATGACTGGGGAGATGTCTTTCATTGAGTTTACAGCGATTACGCATCTCTACCAGCCTTTAATTGGACCTCATTCCGTTAGTTTATATATGACTTTATATCATGAGTGGTTACTACATGCGAAGGAATCCTCTTGGAGCAGTCATCGGGGACTAATGAGTGTAATGGGATTGTCCCTCAAAGAGATTGTCCAGGCGAGAGAGGGTTTAGAAGCGATTGGCCTCCTTCGTACCCTTAAGGTTGAAGATGAACAAGGGAATCGACACTACGAATATATTTTACAACCCCCTATAAGTGCCTCTTCTTTTTTTGGGGATGATATGTTGAGCATTATTTTACTAAACCGTATAGGTAAGGTGAAGTATGAACATCTAAGGAGAAGCATGGTCGGACCTAGCTTAGAGGGGATAGTTTATGGAGAGCGAAACGAAATAACAAAGAGTTTTGATGAGGTATTTCGTCATATATCTTCATCAGAAATTATGGTTACCCCGGGATCTGAGACAGAGCAGTTCCTTCATCAGATGGACAGCCTCTATCCAGTAAGTAAAGGGGATTCTACGGAACCTCGACAACAGTTAAGCTTCAGTCATATTGAGCCGGATTTTGCTTTTCTTGAAGCCTCTTTACCGAAATCGGTTCAACGAAGAAGATTGTCTAAAGATCAACGGGATGCTATTAAGGAGTTAGTTTTCTATTATCAATTACAGGATATGCAATTATCTTATTTTCTACAGGATCCTTTTGTTTATTCTGATGACAATGAACTCGACCTAGACCGATTGAGGAAATTAGCGAAAGATTGGTATACTGCTCAACATAACGGACAGATGCCGGAGGTAATACGACCTACACCAACGAATCAAGCTGCGGGAGTTTCTCCGGCGCCATCTGCTAAACCATCCATAGAAGATGAGCATAGAGAAGCATTAGTACGTCTATCCCCGCTTGCCTTACTAGAGCAATATCAAGGGGGGAGTAAGGTTTCTCCTGCTGATATGAAAATTGTAGAAGAATTATCTCGAAATTATAGCTTGTCTCCAGGGGTCATAAACGTTTTATTAGAATATGTGATGCTAACGAATAATAAGCAGTTGCCACCAGCATTAATTTATAAAATCGCCACCCACTGGAAAAGGCTTGCAATTGGGTCCGTTGATCAGGCTCTAGAACAAGCAAAGAAACTCTATCAAGACTCGAAAACGAGAAGCAGTAGTCCGAAGCAGGATGGATCCGCGAAGTCTAACTCGAACACCAAGCGTAATGCATGGAACAATAAAAAAGACGAGTTACCTGAGTGGGTGGTAAAACAAATGAACGAAACGCCTAAACCTGCCGGAGAATTAGACGAGAAACAGAAAAAACAGGCACTTGAGCTATTGAAGGCGTTGGGGGAAATAGAATAGATAGAGAGGGAGGGTTTAAATGGAGCCGATTAGTAAAACCCTGTCTAATATAAGGTGGAAACAGCCATTAGGCATACCATCTCTTGATGTGATTAGAGATAACATTCTTCACCATCGATTGGTTGTAGAATTTTGTGAGAATCATCAGGATGTAACAGAAGAGATGCTTGATCGTTCCTTGGTAAAGTTAGATCAAGCGATTCTTGAGCATAAAAATTGCCAGGTATGCACAGAACTTCAAGCGTGTCCTAACTTAGTAAAAGGGCACCAGGGAAAGTTAACGATGGCTTTGTCATATATTGATATCGTTCATGTTCCATGTGCGAAATGGAATCAGCATCAAGAACAAAAGCGAAGAGAGAATCTTATCAAATCACACTATATACCTAAGGATGTGCTAGCGGGCAGCTTTCAGCAATTTGTTCAGGATCCGCAGAGATTTGAGGCTTTCCGTGCCTTGATGGAATTTTGTCTGAAGGTGGAGCCAGGCAGCAAGGATCGTAAGATGAAGGGGATTTATCTCTATGGTCCTTTAGGAGTAGGGAAGAGTTATCTATTAGCAGCTACTGCTAGGAAGTTATCTACTCGCGGAATATCCTCGCTGATGGTCTATACACCTGATTTCTTTAGAGAAGTGAAGGAATCTCTACAAGACCATTCCTTACAACAAAAACTAGAGACCTTGAAGAAGGTTCCTATTCTGATTTTAGATGATATTGGGGCTGAATCTTTGTCGCCTTGGGCCAGAGATGAAGTTTTAGGGGCTATTCTGCAGTATCGAATCTCCGAAAACTTGCCGACCTTATTTTCTTCTAATTATGATTATTCCATGCTTGAAGAACACTTGTCCCACTCAGCGAAAGGCGGAATGGAGACGATGAAAGCCAAGCGAATTATGGAAAGAATCATTCATTATACAGACGCTTATTTTGTTAGTGGTATAAATCGACGGATGCAGCAGAATGAAGGAGGAGACGTATATGAGTATTGATCATATTCTTGATCGGGCTCTTAAGGGAGAACGCTTAACGCTAGAAGATGGTATTCGATTGTATGAGAGTCCGGAACTGGAGAAAATTGGCCATGCAGCGAATGAGATAATGAAGAAGTGGCATCCTGAACCTATTACTACCTTTGTCATTGGCCGTAATATTAACTATACCAATGTATGTGATACGTATTGCCGTTTCTGCGCCTTCTATCGACCTCCAGGCCATGAAGAGGGCTATGTGTTGTCTGATGATGAGATTCTGCAAAAAATACAGGAAACTGTTGATGTCAAGGGGACGGAGATTCTCATGCAAGGAGGAACTCATCCCGGCCTTAAGTTAGATTACTATACCAACCTTCTGCGAAAAATAAAGGCCAGATTCCCTCAAATTCAAATGCATTCCTTATCTGTTGCTGAGATTGTTAGAATTGCAGAAGTTTCTGAGCTTCCTGTTGAAACAGTTTTACACGAGTTGCATGTAGCCGGCCTCGATTCTTTGCCTGGTGCAGGAGCTGAGATCTTAGATGACCGTACGAGAATGAAAATAAGCCGTAAGAAAGGTTCCTGGAAAGAATGGATCGAGGTCATGAAGGCGGCTAATCGCGAGGGATTGCATACAACAGCCACAATGGTTATTGGTTTCGGGGAGACGTATGAAGAAAGAATTCTGTCTTTACTTCGTATTCGGGAAGCGCAAGATGAAACCAAAGGTTTCAAGGCGTTTATTTCTTGGACTTTTCAACCAGATAACACCAACCTGAAAGCTGAAAAGGTGACTGCGGAGGAGTATCTAAAGACAGTGGCAATTAGTCGTCTCATGCTTGATAATATCGCTAATTTCCAATCTTCATGGGTAACAATGGGGCCGGTTGTTGGAAAACAGTCACTAAGCTATGGATGTAATGATTTTGGATCAACCATGATGGAAGAGAACGTAGTATCGGCCGCCGCATGTACGCACAAGGTAAATACGAATGAAATCTTACGATTGATCCGCGAAGCTGGGAAAATCCCAGCACAACGTAATACAAAATATGAGATCCTGCAAGTTTTCAACGAAGGAGAATGGGCAGAAACAGACTTTGTTATGCAAAATTAAGCAAGGGTAGGGTTTAAAAAATGGGCTGGGGATTTATTTTATTTACACAAATTGTTATCGCTCTAGTCGTACTTGTTTTACTAGGCTGGTCCTTGATCGTAGTGGTACGTTCTCTGACGAAAAAAAATAGAAAATAAGGTTTATTTTATAAAAAAATGGGTAATCATGATATTGAAGACTAGAGCTTCACTATTATGTTTCTCTCTCCCTTTTACCAACCACTTGACTTCAAGTGGTTTTTTTTATTGGCTTTGGAATTGAAGTATCATAATCTTACGTATAACCCCTACAAGTGTTCATATACTATGAAATAAAGGACATAATATCCATAAAATTCTAAGTAGGGGAGGTGGACCATGAAACTGATTCAAATTTCTGTGCCCAAAAGTGAAAAAAGCATATCCCCTTTTCGGGTTTTATTACATAGCAAGCTTAAGCCATTGCAGAAATTGCTGATTAACCACCAGGTAGTTGAGCTAGAGGATCAAGATAGACTCTATTTTCGTTGCCAATTCTGGCCGGTGTATGAACATACGGTGGATACATTTGATACAATTCGTGAACATATAAGCTTAGTATTAGCTGAGTTTATCGTGCAATATAAAGAAAAAGATATCCTGCGGGAAATCCTTGTTCAGGATTTTAGTATAGAGTGTGAGCGAGAAATCGAGGACATTTCAAATTACACTTTTTTCTTGCTGAATATAGATGAACATGGAGAAGAGGTAGAAGAGGGAAGAAAGGATCTTCTTAAAGATGCGATTATGGAAAAAGCAATGGACTATTTTATGTTGGAGAACCAGTTGTCCCTAGAGGGGTTCATTCGATTTCGGTTAAAAGATCAGTGGGAAGCTTGGAGATTAGTCATCGAGCATGCTATTGATGAATACTGGATGGAAAGAGAGAATAAGGAGTTTATCTGCTTATTGAGGCATTTCTTGTCTACAAAAGAAAAACTGCATCCGCTTATTCATCTCGTTCATATTGATGATCGAAATTTATTATTGTATGATGAGCATTGGTCTGAGATTTCTCCTACTGCGGTTGAGGGAATTCCTATAGAGATGGCAAGGCAGCAGGTTAGTTACGAAGACGTCCTATTGCATGCTTTAATTGCTTTGGCTCCACAGAAAGTCATCCTACATACGGAACAGCAGAATCACCACATTATCTACATGATAAAACGAATCTTTGATCCACATGCTCATGTTTGTTCTCAATGCAAGCATTGTGAAGGATGGCTGGCGAATGGCCAACCTTCGTTTACAAATAAATATTAAAGGTGTTGACTTTTCTTTTTACTTTGCTATAATTAGAAATTGTTAAGCTTGAATAACGGGTAATCAAAGCAGAAGCGTCCGCTTCTCACCTGATTCGACGCCTCTACAGGTTGTTGACAGGTCAATGAAATGAGTTCTTACTTACGAGGACTATTAATGCGGACGCCTATGGTGTCTGCATTTTTGCTTTGTTTCCGTTGGCTTGATTCTTATGTAATGAGGAATAGCAAGATTCACACATCTTGCAAAAAAACTGTGGAGGTGGCAGGCAATTAGTAAGGAACATTTAATCAATGAGGCGATTCGCGCAAGGGAAGTTCGGGTTGTTGGTGCTAATGGTGAACAAGTTGGTATTATTCCTTTAAGAGAAGCTTTGCAAATGGCTCAAGAGGCTAATCTTGATTTGGTTGCAGTGGCGCCGACGGCAAAACCGCCTGTATGTCGCGTTATGGACTACGGAAAATTCAGATATGAGCAGAGCAAGAAAGATAAGGAAGCACGTAAAAACCAAAAGGTGATCAGCATCAAAGAAGTCCGCTTGTCGCCAACAATTGAAGAACATGACTTTCAAACTAAATTGCGCCATGTTCAGAAGTTCTTGGAACAAGGTGATAAAGTGAAGCTAAGCATCCGTTTTCGTGGACGCGCGATTACTCATTCTGAAATAGGCAAGAACGTTTTGGAAAAGCTGGCCGAGCAGGTGAAGGAACTCTGTATCGTGGAGCGTTCACCTAAGATGGAAGGACGCAGCATGCTTATGATTCTAGCACCAAAGGCCGATAAATAGGTTCATCTGTAGACGGGAGGATATTTCAAATGCCAAAGATGAAAACCCATAAGGGAGCTCAAAAACGCTTTAAGAAGACCGGATCTGGTAAACTTCGTCGTCATCATGCTTACACTAGCCACTTGTTAGAGAGCAAGACTTCTAAGCGCAAGCGTAAGCTTCGCAAGGGCGCATTGGTAAGCAAGGGCGACCAAAAACGCATTGAACAAATGTTAACTTATCTTTAATTAACCATTGATCGATCCTTTTTCATGTATAGATTCTAGGAGGGAAATGTTATGCCAAGAGTTAAAGGTGGTACCGTTACTCGTAAACGCCGCAAAAAGGTCCTTAAATTAGCTAAAGGATACTTCGGTTCTAAACACCGTTTATTTAAAACTGCAAAAGCTCAAGTCATGAAGTCTTTGCTATATGCATACCGTGACCGTCGTCAGCGCAAGCGTGATTTCCGCAAATTGTGGATCACTCGTATTAACGCTGCTGCTCGCATCAACGGATTGTCTTATAGCAAGATGATGCACGGATTGAAAGAAGCGGGTGTTGATGTTAACCGTAAGATGCTTGCTGATCTTGCTGTAAACGATAAGGCTGCTTTTGCTGAACTTGCAACTGTTGCTAAGCAAAAAGTAAATGCTTAAATGTTGAATTAAGAAGAGGAGACGAATTTTCGTCTCCTCTTTTTTGGGCTTATCTTCCCTAAAAATCGACAAGGTGATGGGTATCAACCCACCGGTACCTATGCATAGAATAGGTACGGATAAGACGATAACAGGGGAGGGGTCTTATGGAAACCCTTGATTTTTCGATAAAGGAAATGAATTTGGCTATGAGGGATGAATCTCCTCATAAATTGCTGAAATGGGCCTACCAACAGTTTGGCGAGAAGATGATCCTTGCTTGTAGTTTTGGAGCGGAAGACGTAGCGTTGGTGGATATGCTGTGCAAGGTTGTGGAGAAACCTAGAATCTTTTATCTGGATACAAATAAGCATTTTCATGAGACGTACGAGACGAGAGATCGGCTCTCGGAGAAATACAGAATCGATTTTATTCAGATGTTGCCTGCCCTGACTTTAGAACAACAGGCTGACAAGTTTGGCGATGAATTGTGGTTAACGGATCCTAATCAATGCTGTGCGATTAGAAAAGTTGAGCCTTTGACCAGAGTTCTGAAGAATGAAGGGGCATGGATCACGGGGATACGTCGTCAACAATCTGCAACCCGAGCGCACTCAGAACAGATTGAGTGGGATGAGAAATTTCAATTGGTTAAGATTAATCCTCTGGTTTATTGGACACTCGAAGATGTATGGAATTATATTCATCTTTTCGAGGTCCCGTATAATTCACTTCATGACCAGAACTACCCTAGTATTGGCTGCGCTGTCTGTACGAAACCGGTTAAGCCCGGGGAGGACCCACGCTCAGGTAGGTGGACTGGATTCTCTAAAACCGAATGCGGCTTGCACAAGGGGGATTAGAGTATGGTTACTACTGCTTCTCATGGAGGAGACTTGGTGAATCGAATACTTCCTGAAGAAGATAGGGAATTCTACAGAAAGAAGGCTAAGAGTTTAGCTAGCGTTAGTTTAGACTCGTGGGCAATATCAGATATACAATGTATCGGTATTGGTGCTTTTTCCCCGATAACCGGATTTTTGAACGAACGAGATTATCATAGTGTAGTCAAGCGAATGCGCTTAGAGGATGGCACAGTATGGAGTTTGCCGATTACCCTTGCGATAGATGTAGAGGAAGCAAAACATATACGACTGGGAGATCGGATTGCCCTTAAGAGTAAGCATGGGGAACTCCAGGCCCTGATGGATGTAGAAAGTATGTATGAAGCTGATAAACAGACGGAAGCAAAAGAAGTATATAAAACAACAGAGGATGCCCACCCAGGAGTAGCTAATCTATATCGACGCCCGAGCATTTATTTGGGGGGGACAGTGAGCGTTCTTGAAAGCCCGTCAGGAGGCGAATTTAAGCGTTACTATTATACTCCTGTACAGACGCGTGAAATCTTTGCGAGGAACGGCTGGAAGACCATTGTAGGCTTTCAAACACGCAATCCGGTTCATCGTGCTCATGAATATATTCAAAAGGCAGCAATGGAAGTCGTAGATGGGTTATTTCTTAACCCATTAGTAGGAGAAACAAAACCGGACGACATTCCTGCACAGGTGAGGATGGAAAGCTATGAGGTCATGCTGCAAAACTACTACCCTAAGAACCGTACATTCCTAGGTGTATTCCCCGCTGCCATGCGCTATGCAGGACCGCGTGAAGCTGTTTTTCATGCTATGGTAAGGAAAAACTATGGTTGTACCCATTTTATAGTAGGGAGAGATCATGCGGGAGTAGGCGATTACTACGGAACCTACGAAGCTCAAGAGATCTTTCGACAGTTTTCTCCTGAGGAATTGGGAATAAACTTGTTATTCTTTGAACATAGTTTTTATTGCCGGAAATGTGCGGGGATGGCCTCGTATAAAACTTGCCCGCATAGTGCGCAAGAGCATATTATTTTATCCGGTACAAAAGTTCGAAAAATGTTAAGTGAAGGAATTATGCCCCCACCAGAATTTTCCCGCCCCGAAGTTGTTCGAGTGCTGATCAACGGACTTCGAAAATAGCATATAATTAGACAAATAGCTACGAAATTCAAATTTTCGTGGCTATTTTTTTGTGAATGTATAAAAGGTAAGAAAAAGCAAAACAATAATTCTGAAAATGGTTGACGAATCACGTCCGTATTACTATAATAACTCCTAACATCATAATTTTTTGTTTTGAGTTTTTTGACTTATTTGTTTATACAGGCACTGATGAGGACATAGATTAAGAGTCTTTGCTTACAGAGAGTCCGGGATGGTGGAAACCGGATAGCGATCCCTTTATCTGCTCACCTCTGAGCCGCTTCTCTGAACGATCATTTTAGTAGGAGAAGACGTCTAGCACGCGTTAAGTGCGATGGTGCATGTTGGTAATGCACCTACTGAGGCTGTCACCGCGAGGTGATAGTGAATTTGGGTGGTACGCGAACCTTTTCGCCCCAAGAAATGCGCCAAACGGTGCAGGGGTGAAAAGGCTTTCTTTTTGTTTAAAACTTTTTACCCGTCAGCTTGTTTGGATTTGAAATTACGACTTTTATATCCAGGAGGAGAGAACATGAGCAGAGATGTGGCTATGGTTGTAGGCAGACCTGAAATTCCCCCGATTGAACAAGGGGAAGTCATTACAGGATCCGATGCTTTGTTAAGATGTTTGCTGCTGGAAAACGTTGAGTATGTATTCGGCTATCCAGGAGGAGCAGTACTGCCTATTTACGATTCTCTTTACAGCAGCCATCTTAAGCACATTTTAACTAGACATGAACAAGGAGCAATTCACGCGGCTGACGGTTTTGCAAGATCCACTGGTAAGCCTGGGGTCGTTATTGCTACATCTGGTCCAGGGGCTACCAATTTAGTAACTGGAATTGCAACAGCTTATATGGATTCTATCCCCATGGTTATCATTACGGGTAACGTTGCACAGTCACTCATCGGAACGGACGCCTTCCAAGAAGCAGATATCACAGGGATTACGTTGCCTATTACGAAACACAACTTCTTCGTTCGTGATGTATTGGAACTTCCTCGCATCATTAAGGAAGCTTTCCATATTGCTACGACGGGTCGTCCGGGTCCAGTGCTGATTGATATTCCTAAGGATGTCAACAATGCAACTGCTCCGTTCTTCTATCCGGAGACAGTAAACTTAAGAGGCTATAATCCAGCGGTTAAACCAAACAAGATGCAGGTTGATCGCTTGATTAAGGCGATTTCCGAAGCGAAGAAGCCTGTGATCATGGCTGGTGGGGGGGTCATCTCAGCTAGTGCTGAAAAGGAGCTCATTGCCTTCGCCGAGAAGACACAAATTCCTGTTATCTGCACATTGATGGGACTAGGGAGCTTTCCGGGAACTCATCCACTCGCTTTAGGGTGGCCGGGGATGCACGGAAACTTTGTATCCAACCAGGCGATACTCAATTGCGATCTTCTTATTGGGATCGGTAATCGTTTTGATGATCGTATTACGATGGGGAGAACAAAGGAATTCGCACCTAATGCTAAGATTATTCATATTGACGTCGATCCAGCTGAAATTGGAAAAAATGTCGAAACCATGATTCCGTTGGTTGGAGATGTGAAACTAGTGTTAGAAGCAGCATTGCCTAAGGCAGCTCAAGCGGACACATCAGACTGGTTAATCCAGTTGAATGAGTGGAAGGAGAAGCATCCATTCTCCTACAAGAAGAATGGAAACCTCAAGCCTCAAGCGGTGATTGAGATGATCTATGAAACAACAGCTGGAGAAGCTATAGTAACTACGGATGTTGGCCAGCATCAGATGTGGGCTGCACAGTATTACAAGTTTAAGCATCCTCGCTCTCTCATTTCATCCGGCGGGTTAGGGACGATGGGCTTTGGATTCCCTTCAGCGATCGGTGCACAATTTGCTCATCCGGATCGCACAGTCGTATCCATTAACGGTGATGGTGGATTCCAGATGAATTCACAAGAGTTAGCGGTAGTTTCTCAGCACAATGTTCCAGTGAAAATCGTCATCATCAATAACAAGTGTCTGGGGATGGTGAGACAGTGGCAAGAGATCTTCTATGATAACCGTTATAGCCATATTGACTTATCTCACAGCCCTGACTTTGTTAAATTAGCCGAAGCCTACGGGGTGAAAGGCCTTCGCGCCCAGTCCGAGAGCGAAGCTCGCCAAGTATGGCAAGAAGCATTAGAACATAATGGACCAGTTGTGGTTGAATTTGTCGTAGAGCCGGAGGAAAACGTCTATCCGATGGTTGCGTCCGGTTGTACATTGGATCAGATGACAATGGGAGATGAGGAGTAGATGCAAAAACATACCATATCCGTATTGGTAAATGATCAGCCAGGGGTCTTAGCCCGGGTAGCGAATTTATTTGGACGTCGTGGCTTCAATATTGACAGCATCACTGTAGGGAACTCGGAAGAAAAAGGGCTCTCCCGCATGGTCATCGTTACCACGGGTGATGAGAAGACACTTGAGCAAGTCATGAAACAGCTTCATAAGCTCATAGACGTTATTAAAGTTCAACATCTTAGCACTGGTTCTATGGTTGCTCGTGAAATTGTTCTCATCAAGGTGGATGCAGGACCTACAACTCGAATGGAGATCTCCGGGATTGTAGAACCATTCCGTGCTGCCATTGTTGATGTTGGACCACAGTCCGTTATTGTTCAAGCAACAGGGGACTCTGATAAGATTGATGCTCTAACAGAACTGCTTCGCCCTTATGGGATACGAGAGTTGACTCGTACAGGTCTTACAGCGATGGCTAGAAGTATGGCCGCAGTGAAAGTATAAAAAACTGGAATGCAATTTATCCATCAATGCGAAAGAAAATCTAACAATAAAATTTCCTAGGAGGAATAAATCATGGTAACTATGTACTACGAAAAGGATGTAAATCGTCAGGTATTGGAAGGAAAAACAATCGCTGTAATCGGATACGGAAGTCAAGGTCATTCTCAAGCTCAAAACTTAAGAGATAGCGGATTTAAGGTTATCATCGGACTTCGTCCAGGACGTTCTTGGAATCAAGCTGAACAAGACGGATTTCAAGTATATCCAGTAGCTGAAGCTGTAGCTCAAGCTGACCTAGTTCAAATCCTTCTTCCAGATGAAACACAAGCTAAAGTCTACAAAGAAGACATCGAACCAAACTTAAAGAAGGGTGCAGCTCTATTCTTCTCTCACGGATTCAACATCCACTTCGGGCAGATCAAGCCTCCTGCAGATGTAGACGTAGTTATGGTAGCGCCAAAGGGACCTGGTCACCTTGTACGCCGCGTTTATGTGGAAGGATTCGGAGTACCTGGATTAATCGCAATCGAACAAAACGCATCTGGTCAAGCTAAAGAAATCGGATTGGCTTATGCGAGCGGAGTAGGTGCAACACGTGCAGGGGTTATCGAAACGACTTTCCGTGAGGAAACAGAAACCGATCTTTTCGGAGAGCAAGCTGTACTTTGCGGAGGAACAGCTGAATTGGTGAAGGCTGGTTTCGAAACATTGGTTGAAGCCGGCTATAAGCCAGAGATTGCTTATTTCGAGTGTCTGCATGAATTAAAGTTAATCGTTGACTTAATGTATGAAGGCGGATTGGAGTATATGAGATATTCCATCAGTGATACTGCAGAGTTCGGAGATTACAGCACAGGTAAAAGAATCGTAAACGAGAATACAAAAGCTGAAATGAAGAAAGTACTTGCAGAGATTCAAGATGGTACGTTTGCTCGCAACTGGATCTTAGAAAACCAATCTAATCGTGCAGCTTTCACTGCTCGTCGTCGCATTGAAGGGGAACATCAATTAGAGCAAGTAGGTAAGCAATTAAGAGAAATGATGGCTTGGATCAAGAAGTAATAAAATTAACCGTGGAGGGGGTAGCAATATGCGAAAAATTGAGATCTTTGATACAACCTTACGTGACGGAGAGCAATCTCCGGGCGTAAATTTAAGTACGGACGAGAAGATCGAAATTGCTCTGCAACTAGAAAGACTAGGTGTCACAAGGATGGAAGCAGGATTTGCTGCTGCTTCCCCCGGTGATTTAAAGTCTGTACAAGAAATCGCGAGAAGAATTAAGAATTCAACCGTGGTCAGTCTTTCTCGCTCCGTTCAGAGCGATATTGATAAAGCTTGGGAAGCTTTACGAGAAGCTGAGAGTGCTTGTCTGCACGTTTTCTTAGCTACGTCTCCCATCCATAGGCAACATAAGCTCCGCTTGAGCAAAGAACAAGTGATTGAACAGGCTGTAGCAGCCATTCAATACGGCAAGAAGTACTTCTCGCAGATTGAGTTCTCAGCAGAAGATGCTGCACGGACAGAAATTGATTACTTATGTGAAGTTGTTGAAGCTGCTATTAAAGCTGGTGCGAATATCATCAATATTCCTGATACAGTAGGCTACATGACTCCAGAAGGGTATGGCAATATTTTCAGACAGCTAAGAGCGAACGTACAGGGCATTGAAGATGTGAAACTAAGCTGCCATTGTCACGATGATTTAGGTATGGCTGTTGCCAATAGCATGGCTGCTATTGAAGCCGGGGCTACCCAAGTTGAAGGGACGATTAACGGAATCGGTGAGCGGGCAGGGAATGCTGCGATAGAAGAAGTTGCTTTGGCACTTGAAACGCGGAAGGACTTTTACCAAGCGACGACTGACCTTCGTTTAGTCGAGATCGCCCGTACGAGTAAGCTCGTAAGCCGCCTGACAGGGATGATTGTTCCTGCTAATAAGGCTATTGTGGGAGCTAATGCTTTTGCACACGAATCAGGCATCCACCAAGACGGAGTCTTAAAAGAGATTACGACCTATGAAATTATCCGTCCAGAAACGGTTGGAATTAAGTCCAATAAATTGGTTATGGGTAAACACTCGGGTCGCCATGCTTTTAAAGATAAACTATCTGAGCTTGGCTATAGCCTTGATCAAGCACAGTTGGATGAAGCATTCAAGAAGTTCAAGGATTTATGTGATAAGAAGAAGGAAGTATCCGACGAGGATATCGTGGCGTTATTAGATTCCAAAATCGTTGAAATTCCTGAAACGTATGTACTTGAGTCTTTGCAGCTTTCTTATGGGAATCTATCTGTACCAACAGCAAGTGTACGAGTGAGACTTGCAGACGGTGAATTGAAAGAAGAGGCTTCCGTAGGTAATGGTTCCGTTGATTCAATTTACAAAGCCATCGATCGTGTAACTGGGGAAGAAGTAACATTAGATGATTATAAAATTGTTTCGGTTACGCACGGTAAGGACGCTCTCGGGGAAGTCTACGTCAGACTAAGTCAGAACGGGGTTACAGTTCAAGGACGTGGAGTCAGCACAGACGTGTTAGAAGCAAGTGCGAAGGCTTATATCCGTGCCATTAATAAGATTATTGCCAAGCGTGGGGATGCCGCTGCGATCTCTGACGTAGAGCCGGTAAGCACTACATTAAGCTAGGTATAAGAGAGGCTGGAAAAGAGTGATGAGAGAATTTAAAATTGCTGTCCTACCGGGAGACGGAATTGGACCAGAGGTTATCGAGCAAGCGATTAAGGTCTTAGATGTTATTGCTGAACAAGAACAGGTTACATTTAATTATGAGTACGGTCGTCTTGGAGGATGTGCAATTGATGAGGACGGTACGCCTCTTCCTCAAGCTACCCTTGACATTTCCAAGAATGCTGATGCGGTTTTACTCGGAGCCGTTGGCGGACCTAAATGGGATAATAATCCTGGACATCTTCGCCCAGAGACCGGATTACTCGGCATCCGTAAAGCGCTAGGACTCTACGCTAATTTACGTCCTGCTATGATGTTTGAATGTATGGCTAAGGCTTCTTCATTGAAAGAGGAAGTCGTAGCAGGGGTAGATTTAATGGTTGTTCGCGAACTAACGGGGGGTATCTATTTCGGAGAGAAAAAGAGATACCAAGACGAGAACGGTCGCGATGTAGCTGTTGATACCCTTATCTACAATGAAGATGAAGTGGAACGTATTGCAAGAACAGCTTTTGAGATTGCACGTAAGCGCAGCAATCGACTTGTATCCGTTGATAAGGCCAATGTTTTGGAGAGTTCCCGTTTATGGAGAAGTGTCGTTGAGCGTGTTGCTGTAGATTATCCAGATGTAGAGCTTAGCCATATGCTAGTAGATGCATGTGCCATGCAACTAGTTCGCGCTCCTAAACAATTTGATGTCATCGTTACAGAAAATATGTTTGGAGATATCCTAAGCGATGAGGCTGCCATGCTTACGGGCTCTATTGGAATGTTAGCGTCAGCTAGCTTAAGTGATGGCCGTCTAGGGTTGTATGAACCGGTTCATGGTTCAGCCCCTGATATCGCAGGAAAAGGAATCGCCAACCCAATTGCTACCATCCTATCTACTGCCCTCATGCTTCGCTATTCTCTAGGCTTAGATGCCGCTGCGAAGAGAATTGAAGATGCTGTAGAGACTGTTTTGAATAACGGTTTGAGAACAGGGGATATTGCTGAAGAGAAGGAAACAGCGATTGGAACGCAAGAGATGACTAATGCTATTATTGAAGTTATTAAGCAATAATAACTCATCTTATTCAAAACAGGCTGACTCGTAATAGAGTCAGCCTGTTTCTTTAGTTTATGGTAATCGATCTTGCAGAAACTCTTTAATAGGGCTTTTCCAGGTTATCTCCGCAAAAGGATATCTTCCCTGGACAATTTGTTTTAATTCCTCAAAATCTTTTTTCTCCAACCCCACAAGCCGCTGATGATCTCTGGGCCAAATATGAATTTTTATGATCTGAAAAGCATCTGGTGTAGTGCCCATATACTTCTCACCTTCAAACAGAACTCCTTTATAAGCAATCAATATATTTCGATGGACGCTGCTCTTATCGTCCATGATTAATGTGCGCTTTTCTTCTAAGGCTTGAGCCAATTTCCGCTGGGGATTGAGAAAGAATCGAAAGCACCAATAGAACGCAATGGCAATGAGAATAAACAGAAGCGCGCGAAAAATAAGAACCATGAATCTTCCTCCAAACGTGAAGATATTTAACATAATATATATACGTAATGAAGACCAAAATGGATTCATTGAATTTTATCTTCAAAGTAGGATAAAATGAAATGATTGTTACCTGGTTACTTAACTAGTGCTAACTTGCACTTAGGGTAAAAAATTTATACGATTATAGGCAACAATAATAGGAAGAAGCATACAGGAAGGAGGTCAACCTAAATGAATACCGTGATTGCAACGTTGAATGCAAAGTACATTCATATGTCATTAGCTCTTCGTTATCTGAAGTCCTACTGTGAAAAGGATTTTCCAATTGAGATAAGGGAGTTCACGATAAAGGATACACCAATGAATATTGTCACGGATATCTTTTTACATCAGCCAGATGTAGTCGGTTTTTCCTGCTATATATGGAATATAGAAGAAACGATCATTGTGATAGATATGTTAAAAAAGATAAAGCCAGACATTCAAATCGTATTAGGGGGACCGGAGGTTTCCTACGATGTAGAGTACTGGATGAATCGCTTGTCTGGTGTGGATTTTATTGTCGTGGGTGAAGGAGAGGAGACGTTTCATCATTTATTACAGGAAATCTCCGGTGACAAGAAGTATCACCTGGTTTTTGGCGTCGCCTATCGGAAAGATGGGGTTCCCGTCATCAATCCCCCACGTCCCAAGTTAGATCTAAACAATATTCCCTCTCCGTTCCAAGACTTTCCTGATCTTCCCGAACTGAGAAACCGAGTGGTCTATTTTGAAACCTCAAGAGGATGTCCTTTCTCCTGTAGCTTCTGTCTCTCATCTATTGAGGTCGGAGTACGTTATTTTGACATTGAACGGACCAAACAGGAATTGAAGTATCTCATCGACAATGGGGTTAAGCTTATTAAGTTTGTAGATCGCACCTTTAATATTAAGAGGGACTATGCATTAGAAATCTTTGAATTCCTTATTCAAAACCATAAGGGCACCGTTTTCCAGTTTGAGATTACGGCTGATATCATGCGTCCGGAGGTGTTAGATTACTTAGCGAAGCATGCACCACCTGGAGTATTTCGATTTGAAATTGGTGTCCAATCCACGAGAGATGAAACCAACCTGATTGTGAACCGGAGACAAAATTTCGAAAAATTAAGCTATACGGTACGAACGATTAAGGAAGCCAAAAATATTGATCAACACCTAGATTTAATTGCAGGATTACCAGAGGAGGATTATTTATCCTTCCGCAAAACCTTTAATGATGTTTTTGCCCTGCGTCCAGAAGAGCTTCAGTTAGGTTTCTTAAAGATGTTGAGAGGAACTGGGGTAAGGTTGAATGCTGAGAAATACGGCTATGTTTGGATGGAACATTCCCCCTATGAAATACTAGGAAATAATGTTCTCCCCTTCAGCGACATTGTCAAGATAAAAAGGGTAGAGGATGTATTAGAAAAGTACTGGAACGCTCATCGGATGGATCACACGTTAGAATTCCTTGTCTCTCGTGTGTTTGAAACTCCTTTTGACTTCTTCCAGCAATTCGGAGACTATTGGGAAGAACGTGGGTGGCAAAGAATTGGACATCAGCTCGAGGATTTATTTGTAAGATTGTATGATTTTCTAGAACAATCAAAAGTGGATCAGTTGCCTGTTATCAAGGGGTTAATGCAACTCGATTATTTCCTTACTCAGAAGAATAAGCCAAGAAAAACTTGGTGGACATTCGATATGGGCAAACAAGAACAACAAAGATATATGCGTCTAGTTGCAGAGAATCCAGCTTGGTTAGGGAACGACTTTGCTGCACTAAGGCTGGATGAAAAGGATCTTCATAAACATGCGGTCCTAGAAGTGATTCCTTTTGATTTGTCCTTGTATATTCAAAAAGGAGAAATTCAGGAAGAGCCCAGCATGTTAATTGTCTATTATGAAGTAGGGAAGGGTCCTGCCTATTTTTCTGGGCCGCTTGCTAAAGTGAAAATTTTGGAATTTTAAGTTATAATAAACGAAATGGGGGCATATAATGCCCCAACACTCACTGATAAGGAGGGACACAAGATGGAAGACAAAACCTTAGAGATGTTTAAAGAACTAACCGAGACACCAGGAGCCCCTGGACACGAAGGGCCAGTAAGGGAAGTCATGAAAAAATACATAGCTCCTTATGCGGATGAGGTTTATACCGATAATCTAGGGAGTTTGATCGCCAAGCGTACAGGAAATGTTGAAGGTCCTAAGGTTATGGTTGCAGGACACTTAGATGAAGTGGCCTTCATGATTACGATGATTACGGATAAAGGCTTCTTGCGTTTTCAACCACTAGGTGGCTGGTGGGAGCAAGTGATGCTAGCGCAAAGAGTAACGATATTAACGCGGAAAGGTCCAATTGAAGGAGTCATTGGTTCTACGCCTCCTCATATCCTTTCTCCAGAAGCTAGAAGAAAACCAGTGGATAAGAAGAATATGTTTATCGATATCGGAGCTTCAAGTAGGGAGGAAGCCGAAGATTTCGGAGTCAGACCGGGAGATACGGTTGTACCGATTTGTCCTTTCACCGTTATGAAAAATGAAAAGCTGATGATGGCTAAGGCTTGGGATAATCGAATTGGTTGTGCGATTGCGATCGAGGTTCTAAGACGTCTTAAAGAAGAAGAGCATCCGAATGTAGTTTTTGGAGTCGGAACCGTGCAAGAAGAAGTGGGACTGCGTGGTGCGCAGACTTCGGTTCATGCGGTTGGACCCGATATCGCTTTTGCTGTAGATGTCGGTATTGCAGGGGATACACCAGGTATTAAGAAGGAAGATGCGCAATCAAGGCTTGGGGGCGGACCGCAGCTCTTGCTGTTTGATGCGTCTATGATTCCTCATCGAGGATTACGGGACTTTGTCATTGATACAGCTGATGAATTAGGAATTCCTTATCAGTTTGATACAGTTGCTGGCGGAGGTACTGATGCTGGAAGACTTCACCTTCATAATAAGGGAGTCCCGTCGATGGTTGTGAGTATAGCTACACGATACATTCATAGCCATGCTGCAATCCTACATCGAGATGACTTCGAGAACGCAGTGAAACTTTTGGTCGAAGTCATCAAGCGATTGGATCAAGCAAAGTTAGAAGAAATTAAACAAGTGTAATAGAAAGACGATATAAAAAGCTTCCTTGAATGTCATTTCAGGGAAGCTTTTTTTCCTCACTTTTGTCCCAATCCCTGATGTAACAGTTGAAGAATCTCTCCCTGTTTGGAAGGATCTGCTTGATTCCAGAGAACTTCGAATAAAACCCCGAGGCCGGGAAGAGTCTTGTCCTCTCTGCTTTCAATCGCGTCCATAATGGTGCTTCGCAATTCACCTAGGGAAGAATCAGAAACATTGGCCATAACCGCTTCCCGTAAATTAACCTGGCTGATATTCATGTGCAACGCTCCTCCTCAATTAAAGGGTTATTTTCTTTGGTATTGTTTGCGGAGAGGATCATTTTTACCCAAACTTGAAATGGATATACTATGTTATAATGGATGGAAAAATCGGGTACTGGGGGAGACAAGCATTGGCTGCGAGAACGTTTGCGGTTATAGGAATGGGGCGGTTTGGCTCAAGTGTCGCGAAGACGCTTTATGAGATGGGATATGATGTAATGGCCATCGACTCCAATGAAGAGAAGATTCAGGAGCATATCCAATATGTTACCTACGCGGTTCAAGCGGATTCAACGGATGAACATGCACTGAAGGAACTGGGGATACGGAATTTTGATGTGGTAGTCGTAGCTATTGGGGAAGATATTCAAGCGAGCATCCTTACATCCTTGATCCTTAAGGAACTGGGTGTAAAGCAGATCGTTGTAAAAGCTCAAAATGAACGTCATGGTAAAGTACTTTATAAGGTTGGGGCTGACCGTGTGGTATTCCCGGAGAGGGACATGGGAAGTCGTGTCGCTAACAATTTAATCTCCCCAGGTATACTCGATTTCATTGAGTTAGCTGAAGATTACAGCGTAGCGGAGATTGCAGCAACGGACCGCATGGTAGGCAAGAATTTAATTGAACTCAATGTTCGTGCTAAGTTTGGTGTGAACGTGATGGCGATTAAGAGCGGACCGAATATTAACATAGCACCTAAGGCAGAAGACACGATTTCTGAGGGCGATATTCTCGTTGTTATCGGTCATAACGTTGATTTGAAGCGTATGGAGGAGAAGACAAAATAGGAGTGATATGTTCGTGTGGGAAACCATTCAATCTGTTCAGAATTCCAAGGTCAAAGAATGGGCCAAGCTGAATAGTAAAAAAGGTAGAGATAAGGAGCAGCTTTTTCTTATCGAAGGTCTTCATTTGGTAGAGGAAGCACTTAAAAGTAAAGCGGGTATTCGAACGGTTCTGATTATGGAGGGGTTTCATTTACAGTCGAAGCTAGAACAGTCCTTACAGAATAGTTTAGCTACGGTTTATTGGATCACCGAGCCTATCGCGCATAAATTATCAGAAACCGAGAACCCTCAAGGGATTTTTGCTATCGTAGATATACCAGTGAACCAGGTGGACGAGCTGATTCAAGACTCTCCTGTACTCTTACTCCTAGATGCTATCCAGGATCCTGGTAATCTTGGTACCATGATTCGAACTGCAGATGCTGCAGGAATTCAAGGTGTCATCCTAGGGAAGGGTACCGTTGATGTATACAACCCAAAAACCATTCGGTCTACGATGGGTTCTATTTTTCATCTGCCCATAGTTCAAACCGATTTAAATGAGATTTGTCATGAGCTTTCTGAGCGAGGATTTAGAATCCTGGCGACGAGCTTGGAGGGAGCAGTACCGTACGACGAGGCTCTCTATGATGGCCCTGTTGCCATTGTGATTGGTAATGAGGCCAACGGTGTATCAGCGTCTATTCTTAAACAGTGTGATAAGTTCGTAAAGATCCCGATCTATGGTCAGGCTGAGTCCTTGAATGCCGCGATGGCTGCGGGGATTATCATGTACGAAGCCATTCGCCAGCGAAAGTAAGTTGCAACCTATGCTCAGATTGATTATAATAAATTCTGAAAATCAAAAGCTGAAAGTAAAAGCTGTGAAAGAGACCAGTATATAGGAACAATCTATGATTGCTTGCACGATCTGCAAGCGTTAAGACAGGGAGAGTTGGCCGTGACTGAAAGCCAACTTAGGGTAGTAGAAGCCTATAGAATTCACTCTTGAGCTGTCCCCTGAACCTTATAGTAGGGGGTACCGGAGTCATAATCTCCGTTAACAATTACTAAGTGAGAACTAAGGGAGATAATAGTCCTTTGGTTCTAATAAGGGTGGTACCGCGACCTCTCGTCCCTTGCAGACGGAGGTCTTTTTTTATTTATTTAAGCAAGCAAGGAGGAAAGAATGTGCGTGAACAATTAGTGGAAGTGAAAGAAAAAGCACTTAGTCAGCTTCAAGAGGCAGGCAATTTGAACGAGCTTAACGACCTAAGAGTGAAATATTTAGGTAAAAAAGGTGAGCTCACAGAGATCTTGAAAGGAATGGGGAAGCTCTCTGCAGAAGAGCGACCGCTTATTGGTCAGCTGGCTAACGAAGTTCGAAATGCTATTGAAGGGTTATTGGCTCAGAAGAAGGAGTCACTAGAGGCTGCAGCGTTAATAGAACAACTTAAGAGTCAACGATTGGATGTTACTCTTCCAGGAAAGCAGTTGCCTAAAGGAAATAAGCATCCTCTTACACAAATCATCGAGCAAATTGAAGATATCTTTATTGGATTAGGCTTTGAGATTGCTGAAGGGCCCGAGTTAGAGACAGATTATTACAACTTTGAAGCTCTCAACCTGCCTAAGGACCATCCCGCACGAGATATGCAAGATACCTTTTATATTACAGAAGATTTGTTAATGCGTACCCATACCTCTCCTAATCAAGCGCGAGTAATGGAGAATAAGCAAGGGGAAGTACCAGTAAAAATCATTTGTCCTGGACGAGTGTATCGCAGGGATGATGACGATGCTACACATTCCCATGTCTTTACTCAGATTGAAGGTCTTGTCATCGGCAAGGACATTCGCATGAGCGATCTAAAAGGAATTCTTCTTGCTTTCTCTCGTGAGATGTTTGGTGAAGATGTGAGCATTCGATTAAGACCTAGCTTCTTCCCGTTCACCGAACCAAGCGCAGAAGTCGATGTAACCTGTGCTGTTTGTAAAGGTCATGGTTGTCGAGTATGCAAAGATACAGGATGGCTCGAAATCTTAGGTTCAGGAATGGTTCATCCTAAGGTCCTCGAAATGTCGGGCTATGATTCGGAAAAATATACTGGTTTTGCCTTTGGAATGGGTGTAGAGCGTATTGCCATGCTTAAGTACGGTATAGAAGATATTAGACATTTCTATAACAATGACATTCGATTCTTAAAACAATTCAATCGTAAGTAGGTGGTGAAAAGTCATGAAAGTTTCCTATAACTGGTTAAAGCAATATGTGGATTTAGAAGGGATTACACCGGAGGATCTAGCGGAAAGACTGACGCGCAGCGGGATTGAAGTAGAAAGTGTGGAAGCTCGAAATAAAGGAGTATCCAAAGTCGTAATCGGTCATGTGGTGGAGAGAAGCAAACATCCAGACGCTGATAAACTTAATGTGTGCCAAGTCGATGTAGGTGAGACCGTTCGATTGCAGATTGTCTGTGGAGCAGCTAACGTTGATGCTGGCCAAAAGGTTGTCGTGTCCGTTGTAGGGGCAGAGCTGCCAGGAGGACTTAAGATCAAGAAAGCCAAGCTTAGAGGGGTGGAGTCTCAAGGGATGATTTGCTCCGCAAAGGAATTAGGGCTTAATGATAAGCTTCTCCCTAAGGCTCAACAGGAAGGAATTATGGTATTACCGGAAGAGACCGAAGTGGGTCAAGACGCTATTACTTACCTTGGATTAGATGATTATATTCTAGAACTAGGTCTAACCCCTAATCGTTCCGATTGTTTAAGCATGCTAGGAGTGGCATATGAGGTCGGTGCCATCCTCGACCGCCCAGTACAGCTGCCTGATGCCGTGGTTGAAGAAGCGGCTGAATCAATTAATGGGAAAGTGGAGGTATCCATCGAAGCAGCGGAGCACTGCACACATTATGCTACTCGTCTTATTTCTAATATTAAACTTGGTTCCTCTCCTTTGTGGATGCAAAGCCGATTAATGGCTGCAGGTATCCGTCCTATTAGCAATATTGTAGATATTACGAACTACGTGATGCTTGAGATGGGGCAGCCGCTTCATGCCTTCGATTATGATGAAGTTCATCAAGGACGTATTGTCGTGCGTCTTGCAAAAGACGGAGAAAAATTGACAACTCTAGATGATATAGAGCGAACGCTTGATGGGGAGATGCTTCTCATCACAGATGAATTGAAGCCTATCGGGATCGCTGGTGTAATGGGAGGAGCGAACTCTGAGGTCTCAGATAAAACAACCACAATCCTTCTTGAATCAGCACTTTTTAGCGGGAAGTCCATTCGTAAGACAGCTAAAAAGTTAGGTCTGCGTTCGGAAGCAAGCCTCCGGTTTGAGAAAGAAGTAGATCCGGAAGCAGTAGACCGTGCCCTTGATCGTGCTGCTCAGCTTATGGTTGAGTTGGCTGGTGGTACAGTGGCCCAAGGAAAGGCCGTTGACATGACTAGTGAACACAAGAGAGCACAGGTATCTCTACGTTTATCTAGACTTAACTTGCTGTTAGGGACAACACTAGAGGCTGAACAAGTAGAGGCGATACTCGGTCGTTTGCAATTCAGGTATACTCGCAATGGTGAAGTGTTTGAAGTTGAAGTTCCATCTCGTAGGCAGGATATTACAAGAGAGGTGGATCTAGTGGAGGAAGTCGCCCGTCTTCACGGCTACGATCACATTCCAACTACTCTTCCTATTGGACCTACAACTAGAGGAGGACTAACAGATTATCAATCCTTCCAGCGTAACCTTCGGAATATGTTAACAGGTGCTGGGTTATATGAGGTCTCCACTTACTCTTTTACCAACGAGCAGATTATGTATGACTTTGCTACCTTGTATAAAGAGACCAAGGGAATTCCTCTTTCCATGCCGATGAGTGAAGAGCGAAGCCATCTTAGAGTAAATCTTCTTCCTCATATGTTGGAAACAGCCTCTTACAATCGGAACAGACAGAACCTTGATGTTGCCATCTTTGAGATGGGTCGTGTGTTTATAAGCGAAGAGGAAAGATTAACCGTTCTTCCTGAAGAAAAATTAGGCCTAGCCGGCTTATTAACGGGTAATTGGACGGGAGATCATTGGAACTCTTCCGCTGAGAAGGCCGATTTCTATTTGGTTAAGGGTGTCGTCGAACTTGTTTTAGACAATTTAGGAATTCAGCAGGTATCTTACAGACAGGCAGAAAACCTGAAGGGAATGCATCCAGGCCGAACAGCTGGGCTTTATGTACAGGATGAATGTGTTGGTTATCTCGGACAGGTACATCCAGAACTTCAAAAGAAATACGATCTAGATGAAACGTTTGTCTTCCAAATCGATTTGGAAAAGCTCTACAGTTACGTAGCAACCATGAACCAATACAAGTTCTTACCTAAATATCCGGCGAGTACACGTGATTTAAGCATCGTGGTAGAAGAAGGAACCTCTGCAGCTGCGCTGCAACAAGTGATTGAAGAGCAAGCAGGAGCAATCCTTGAAAAAGTTGAGCTATTCGATGTGTATACGGGTGAAAAAATTGGAGCAGGGAAGAAGAGTATGGCTTTCTCCTTAGTTTACCGCAGTGCGGAAACCACCTTGACCGATCAAGAAGTTAATGAAGCTCATGACAGAGTCGTTCAGGGACTGGCGAAGGCATATAAAGCAGAACTGCGTGGATAGTAGATATTGTAAGGTCTGACCTAATCGGGGGGTCAGACCTCTTTTTCTAGATATTGCTCATAATTAGGTGGAACATAGAGTTCCACAGCCCTTGCAAAAAATGTATAATATTAATTTGTAAGGACAAGCTTATATTGGGAAGGGGAAATAAGTGGTGCGAGAAGATGAAAAAATAAAAATAACAGTTGATATATATGGACATCAATATCGTATGGTTGGAAAGGCAAGTGCTTCGCATTTACGCTCTGTGGCTCATTACGTGGATGAGAAAATGAGACATATTGCTAATGGGAATGCCAGGCTAGATACGGCTAAAATTGCTGTGCTTTCCGCTGTAAATATTGCAGATGAATTTTTTCAGCTCAAAAAGGAATATGAGGAGTTGCTCCGGATTTTAGAAGAGGAGGAAAAGCGTAAGGAATGAACATTGTCGATATAGGTCTTATCGGCCTTTTTATGATAAGTCTTTTTTATGGTCATCATAGGGGATTTGTCAAGCTTGCCATCGGTTTAGTGGGCCTGATTGTCTCTCTTGTTGTTGCATACTCCTTTTCTTTGGATACTGCTGTATTTCTACAAGAGCAATTTCCTCTCCCGGCAGAAAGCACCAATCCTCTTTTACAGATGTTGCTTAGTATGAGTTCTCTTCATTCATTCATTTATTCAGCGCTGGCGTTTATCCTCTTATTTTTTATTGTTCGGTTTCTTTGCAATATCATGGGAAGGGTACTTCAATCTTTTGCAGAGCTGCCTATTATCTCAATACTCAATCGCAGTCTTGGAGCTATCCTGGGTGGCTTGCTCATGCTCCTGTTCTTGATGGTCTCCATCCACTTGCTTGACATGGCTCCGAGTGGAAAGTGGAAGAAAACTTATTACCAGTCTGCCATTACACAATATCTGTTCGATCTATCCCCTTTTATTTCAGAACATATCCGGAATGTTCCTACTCCCCGTCCTCATGATCGAAGCGATATCCTATAGAACCCATCAACTCCTTATTTTACAGGGCATGAAGAAACACATCCTATGGCATGATAAAGGTACACTCAATTAAAGGAGGTTAGCTTCATGGCCAACCGAAACAAATTGATTGTTCCCCAGTCTGCTTCATTGATTGATGAAATAAAATATGAGATTGCCAATGAATTTGGTGTCTACGATTTTGGTGCTTATGCCACTGCTCGCGGTAACGGTTCAGTCGGTGGGGAGATTACTAAGCGTTTAGTAAAGATGGCAGAGAGTGCATTAGCCGGTCAACAACAGCAATAAAAACTTCATAACTGGAAGAAAAGGCTGATCCAGGTCGGTAACCGACTTAACGGATCAGCCTTTTTCAACTTTTTCCCCAGAACCTTGACTTTGCAGGGAGAAAAAGGTCAATGATTCCAACTAAAAGTGAGGCAAGTAAAGCGCCAATTAAAGTTACTTCCACTCCGTATACGATGAACTTCGTCAGATATATGATCAGTGCTGTTGACAAGAACCCGGCAATGCCCCTGCCATAGGGAGAGAGCTCTCCACCAAAGAAGGCTTCGAAAATCCAGCCTAATGCAGCGATGACCGCTGCAGTAACGATTGCGGTTGTTAACCCGCGGATAGTAAAACCCGGTACAAGGAAGCCTACAAAGTAGAGTACGATGGTCGCTACAAAAAAACGGATAATATGGCTAATCCATGCCATCCATACCATTCCTTCCCGTAAAGAAGTACAAATAGTTTTTCCCACGATGACTGGGCCTATACTTTTCTGTTAGGCAAAGAATGATATATAATAGATCAGATATTGTGTGAAAGGGGATTCCGTAGTGGAAGAACGCTTGTATCGAACACTTGAGTTTACCAAGGTGATTCATCAACTAATGGACAATGCCTCTTCCTCTTTGGGAAGAGAAAAAATAGAACAACTCGTACCAACGACAGAACTAGAAGAAGCTAAATTAAGACAGCAATTAACCTTTGAAGGATATACGGTTCTCCGCTTGAAGGGAAGCGTCCCTTTTGGTGGGATTCGCGATATCCGACGATCTCTCGCTCGAGCCAAGCTTGGAGCTTCTTTGAATCCTGGGGAGCTTCTTGATGTGGCGGGTACCGTTTATGGAGGCTGGAGGTTAAGAAGGTTTATTGAAGCTCTCTTGGAACAACAGGAGCTGCCTTTACTTGAGGAATTAATCCTCCAGATCGAGAGACTGCAGAGGGTGGAAGAAGATATTAATGATGCTATTGATGAGCATGGCGAAGTAATGGACAGTGCTAGTCCAGCCCTTGCGCAAGTACGTTCACAAATCCGAGCGACTGAAGGCCGGATTAAAGACCGACTAGAAAATATTATTCGATCCACCTCTTATCAAAAGATGCTTCAAGAAAGTATTGTTACCATTCGTGGTGATCGTTATGTCATTCCGGTGAAGCAGGAATATCGACACGTTTTTGGCGGGATGATCCATGATCAATCCGCTTCAGGAGCGACCCTTTTTATCGAACCGGAAGCTGTAGTCCAAGCTAATAATCAATTAAGGGAGCTTCGTTTTAAGGAAGAACGAGAAGTAGAACGAATTCTGCAGATTCTAACAGGAATTGTGGCAGAGCATGCTGATGTGTTAGATCATAATGTGAAGGTCCTGGCCGAACTTGATTTCACCTTTGCTAAGGCTTCCTATGCTCATCGAATGAAGGCCGTTCAACCCAAACTTAACAATCAAGGATACATGAAGTTGAAAAAGGGGAGGCATCCCTTGATTCCTCTCCAGGAAGTGGTCCCGATTGATGTGGAAATTGGGAAGAAATGCACTTCCTTAGTTGTCACAGGACCAAACACAGGAGGAAAAACTGTAACCTTGAAGACGATAGGTCTTCACGCCTTGATGGCTGCTTCCGGACTTCATCTTCCTGCTGAAGAAGATAGTGAGATGGCCATTTTCTCCGGTGTGTATGCTGATATTGGAGATGAGCAGAGTATTGAGCAAAGTCTAAGTACATTCTCTGGTCATATGACGAATATTATTCGAATTCTTGGTGAAATGGATGGGAACAGCTTAGTGTTACTCGATGAGCTAGGAGCAGGTACGGACCCGACGGAAGGGGCGGCCTTAGCGATGGCGATTCTAGATCATATGTATCAGATTGGTGCACGGGTCATTGCCACCACTCACTACAGTGAGCTGAAGGAGTTTGCTTATAATCGTCCACAAGTGCTTAACGCAAGTGTAGAGTTTGATGTGGAGACGCTTCGACCAACCTATCGTTTATTGGTCGGGGTGCCAGGACGAAGCAACGCGTTTGCTATAGCAAATCGACTAGGGTTGCCTGAAGAGATCATTGAAGATGCAAAACAGCATGTCAGCCTTGAGGATACAAAGGTGGAAAACATGATTGCCTCCCTAGAAGAGGATCGGTTAGCAGCAGAACAGGATCGAGCAAAAACCGAATCGCTTCGACTAGAGATGGAGAACTTACGTGATCAATTGGAGCAAGAAAGAGCCGCATTTGCCAAGGAAAAGAATATGCTCCTACAGAAGGCCGAAGAGGAAGCTTCTCGCTCTGTTGCGAAAGCAAGAAAAGAGGCCGATGAGATCATCTCCGAACTTCGGAAGATGGCTCAAGAAGAGCAGGTAGGAATAAAAGAGCACCGACTTATTGAGGCGAAGAAAAGGTTAGAGGAAAGTGTACCTTCTTTTGAACGGGAAAAAGAAAAGAAAAAAGCAACTCGTGACAAGGAAACATTCAAAGTAGGGGATGAAGTCAAAGTTTTATCCCTCGGGCAAAAAGGAGAAATTATTTCCGACTTAGGCAATCAAGAGTATCAAGTTCAATTAGGGATCATTAAGATGACCATCAAGGCTTCTGACATGAATCTGATTAAGGCAAGTAAAAAGAAAGAAATTGTACCTTATACACGGGTGAAAATGTCGAGGGAAACCGTTAGACCCGAATTGGACTTGCGTGGGTTTACGATTGAGGATGCCATTCCGGAGATAGATAAGTATCTAGATAATGCCGTGATGTCCAATCTTCATCAAGTATCCTTGATTCATGGAAAAGGAACGGGAGCCTTGCGTGTGGGGGTTCATAACTTCTTAAAAAAGCATCGAAGTGTCAAATCCTACCGACTTGGCGGCCAAGGGGAAGGCGGCCTTGGAGCGACCATTGTGGAATTAAAGTAGATCATCTGTAACTAATAGGACTTCATTTCCGTATATAAGAGAGTAAGTGCGTTCGAACTGGGAGGAGGAGGTTTGCCGTGTCTGGATTACTAGAGAATCCTTATATTTCAACAACAGCCTTTTTTGCAGTTGCGATTCTAGCCCTGATTTTATTCTTAACCCTATTCGAGATGGTGACACGCTATAACGATTGGGAGGAAATAAAAAAAGGCAATATATCTGTAGCGATGGCTGTTGGCGGAAAGATTATTGGAATTACGAATATCTTTCGCTTCTCGATTGAAAGCAATGATACGATTGGACAGGCACTGATTTGGGGGGCTTTTGGTTTTATTCTATTACTCATTGCTTATTTTATTTTTGAATTTATGACACCGAAATTCAAGATTGATGATGAAATTGCCAAGGATAATCGAGCTGTTGGTCTATTGTCTATGTCAATCTCAATTGGACTGTCTTATGTGATTGGTGCCAGTATAGTATAATATTATATTTCATGGGAATATTTCTTTATTTACGTAAGACGGTTAAATCAGTAATATGAAGGTAACAAACAACCTACAGTTTAGGTTGAGAGTCCACTGGCAGCCATAATGTTTGGCTGCTTTTTTTGTATCATTAGCCTAGTTGGAGAAAACAGTCGAATAGTGTATAATTCATGAATAGTTGACATTTGGAGGATACTCATGTTAGTGCGGTTAACTCTTATATTAGTTTTCTTTTCTATTCTTTTTTTAGTTAGCGGTGCAGCTTATTGGTATATGACCACGTAAATAGATCACTCTCGGAGGAATACATATGCATTCAACGAAACACCCGCAGGTTGCAGTAATAGGCATGGGGTTTATTGGTCTCCCCTTGTCTCTAAGCTATGCCATGAAAGGAGCAAACGTCTTCGGTATAGACGTCTTGCCTCATCTGGTAGAAGAAATTAACGAGGGCAAGTCTCACCATCTTGAATACTATCAAGGGAAATCTTTGTCTGAAATCTTAAAGGAACAACTCCAGGCTGGAAGGTTTCAAGCCACGATTGATTATGCAGAAGCGGCAAAAGAAGTGGATACCTATATCATTACAGTAGGCATCCCAGTCGTTCAAGGAGATCCCAACCTGTCCTACCTTACGAGTGCCTGTGAACAATTAGCGAAGGTCCTGAAAAAAGGAGATACGGTGATCTTAAGAAGTACGGTAGTGCCAGGAACTACGGAAGATATTGTCCTTCCTTTATTAGAAAAAAGTGGACTTAAGGCTGGAACGGATTTTTATTTAGCTTATTCTTCTGAGCGGATCGCCGAAGGGAAAGCCTTTGAAGAATTCATTCACATGCCACTAGCCTTGGGTGGAGTAAACGAAGCAAGTGCAAAGCGGGCGAAAGAAATCTTAAGCTTTGTGACGGAAGCGGAAATCACCATTTCAGAAATAAAAATTGTAGAGACGGCTAAAGTCATTGAGAATATCCAACGGGATGTTAATATCGCTATGGTACAGCAGTTCGCTCGTTTTTCTGAGCGCATGGGGATGGATACCTTCGAGTTAATTAAGGTAGCTAATACACATAAGCGAGTTAACCTGCTCGTGCCGGGACCTGGAGTAGGTGGGTACTGTCTTCCTAATGCCCTATACTATCTACTACCGAAAGCTAGAGAATTAGACGTAAATATTGAAATGCTGGAAATAGCCAGAAAGATTAATGACTCTGTTCCATCCATTCTTGTTGATATGGTGGAGAAAGAGCTTGTACAGCAAGGAAGAACCCTAATGGGCAGCCAAGTGGCTGTACTAGGCCTTGCCATGAAGGATTTCTCCAACGATGACCGGATTAGTCCAGCGCATCATGTGGTAGAAATACTTCTGCAGCGTGGAGCTACGGTAAAAGCCTATGACCCAGCTGTACCGAGCAGCTATCCTTATAAGGTGGGAAGCTTAGAAGAGGCTGTTACTGGTTCAGCCGTACTCATCTATCTCAATGCACAGGAAGAGTTTTTAGAGATCGATTGGAATCAAGTATTACATCTCATGACAGATTCTCCTATATTGTTAGATGCCAAGCATCGCATCCCTAGCAGGATCTCTAATCAAGCTAAGTTAGTCCGAATCTAATATAAGTAGTGATATCTATGTCAAAAACGAAAAAAGTGCTGATTATTGCTTATTTATTCCCTCCTATTGGGGGCGGAGGCGTACAACGTGCCTTAAAGATGGCAAGATACCTTAGGGAGTTTGGTTGGGAGCCTCATGTATTAACCGTTGATCCTAATTATCATGTCTCTTTGGACCATTCGTTGTTGAAGCAGCTTCCGGATGGAGTACAGATTCACCGTTCTAAGGAGATCTTTCTAGGGGCTCCACCGGCAGCCGCAAAGGAGAAGTCAGGTGATCAGGGGGGAGTAGAGAAGAGGAGTATAGTCACTCGTCTGAAGCAACAGGTATTCCCTACCTTAAAGAAATTAAAAAAGCATGTCTTGGTACCCGATGACCAAATTCTTTGGTTTCCCTACGCAGCCAAGATGGGACTCGAGCTGATGAAGGAGCATCAATATGATGCCATTTTTTCTACGTCTGGTCCCTATACGAATCACCTAGTAGGTATTTATCTCAAGCGACAAACAGGAGTGCCTTGGATCGCAGATTTCCGTGACCCGTGGACGCAGAATATGCATCGTCCTGGTATCCCATGGAGAGAATGGCTAGAGGAAAGACTGGAACGGATGGTCTTGCGGGAATCAGATATTCTCTTAACTGTGACAAGGTCCTTCGCGAATAACTTCCAGCAAAAATTTAACGATGAGATTCAGCGTCTCGAGGTCATCCACAACGGATTCGATCCGGAGGATTATAAGCAGCTAGAGAAGGTAAAGATGGATTATCCTGATCAATGCAGCTTTATTTATACTGGGATATTCTATAAAGAGCGAAATCCAAGACTTTTCTTGCAAGCTATTAAGGAGTTGCTTGATGAGGGAGTCTTGGACCGAAAGCAAATTCGATTAAACTTCGCTGGTGTCTTCGATTATCCGGGATACACAGAGAATGCAGATTGGGTGAATAAGCTAGGGTTGAATGATCTTGTTCATGTTCTAGGCCATTTACCTCATCAGGCTGCACTTTCGGAGTTAAAGAAGTCCGATATCCTCTTACTAATAGGAGACACGGCCCCAGGTTCCGGAGATTATATCCCTGGGAAGCTCTTTGAATATATGGCCATCGGCAAACCAATGCTTGCGCTAAGTCTGAAAGGCGAGTCTACCCACATCATTGAGAAGTACCAATTGGGTCAAGTGGTCGATCCCGGGTCACTCGAAGAAATTAAACAGGGAATTATAAACTTATATGAGGAGTGGCTCGAGGCCAAAGAGGGAAAAGACAGAAATCAAGAGGTCAACCGTCCTTCTACACTCATTTATGAGCGGAAGGAACAAGCCAAGATGCTTGCTTCCTTACTAAATGATTTACAGAGAAACTGACTGGTACTTTAGTCAGTTTTTTTGTTGTATCTAGCTGTGGTATAATATCCCAGCTTAAACTTATTATGAGAATTATATAATATCAATACTTAGGAGGTGCCAATGGGTAAAAAAGTATTAATTCTACTCGCACTATGTTTTTTATGTATTAGTGAATCTGCGTACATGGAAGTGGATACCATACTGCCTCATCCAATGGAGTCTGTGAAGGAATGGGCAGAAGAGCATGGAATGGCTAAGGAAAGAACGGTTGCTTTCCCCAATGGAGATCAGTATTGGATGAAGAGAGTAGAGTTTACAAAGACGGCCAATCAACCTATAAGCAGCGAATTTCGGATACCTGGACGTGAAGGTACCTTTAAATATGTTGCAATAGAAGAGGGACAAAGAGTGTGGAAGCAGATTCCCCTCGAGGGGACGTTGCCACTTACAGCCGGGTTTATCGATACCACAGAAGCTCATTGGTATATCAGTTATCCCACCTTATTTACCGTTAATGATCAGTATGCCACAATAAACGAGATAGCGCGTGCCATACCCATTAAGGTAAGGGCAGAAGAGGATGAGTACGTCATTACTTATTCCTTTCAACAGCAGGCAGGAACGGTAGGGGAAATGTGGGCAGTGGAGTCTACTGAGGTATTAGTTCCATGGGAGGACAATCCTTATCTAGAGCCGGTGTGGTCCTTACTTGATATGACGACCTCTTCTAAGTGGTCTTGGGATGGAATGCATGTTAAAACGCCTAGCACTTATGAGCCTGCAGGAAACTTGGTTTATTATCGATTTCCCGATAACTACATTGCGAGGTCCCTTATCCGAACAGGCGGAAGTCGATTAGCCGAAAACTTGGGCTGGGTAATGCTAGACCAAGGGATAAAGAATCAAACAGAACATGGGTTTTGGGCGACAGGGCCTAGATCCTCATGGCTTTGGAAAGATTATAAGATTGGTTCACATTTTTATGACACTCGGTTTAACACCGATTTTGCCCGTTTGTTACTAGATGGTTACGCTAAATATGGAGATGAAAGATTTCTCGAATCGAGCCTGAATTATGCGGTATGGCTTATGGAGCATGCGAATAAGAGAGGAATCTTCATGAGGCGTGGGGAAGAGATTGGCGTGCTTGTTCCGGACTATGCCCACATTAATCCGCACCTGAAGACTCACGTTTCTCTTAATCATCAGCTATGCGAAATTAATTATTTCTTTGACTTGTACAGGCTCACCAAGATTAACTATTACCAAACCTATGCTAAGAATATGATGAACGGCATTAAGTGGACGAAAGAGAAATGGTTAAAGAGCAATGGTGACTTAGAATACGGTTTGTTAAATGGCAAGCCCATGGGACAGGATTATCCATATCTAACTTATAATGATCTGTGGGAAACGCAAAAGATATTAGAAGAGATTTATGGCAGCAGAGATGCTGACTTAGACTTTCTGATGCAGGTGAAAAAGATTTGGATGGATAAGAATAATGTTAGTGGTTATCGAGAATAGGGGATTGAGGACATACCTCTAAAGCCCCCTAACAGGATTGGACAC